>NZ_JBWPJQ010000001.1:0-231287 GCF_056583915.1 Fannyhessea sp. C0108B2
CAAGATCACAAGATGGTAACAGGCAAAGTATCCTATAAGGGTGATGACTACTGGCTTGATGAGAATGTAGGTCTTCTATATAACGGTTGGGTAACGGCAGCCGATGGTTCGTGGATGCGTACCAACGATAAGGGCATTCTGACAACAGGCTGGTACTATGCACCTGACGGTAGGTGGTGGTACTTTAACCAAGATCACAAGATGGTAACAGGCAAAGTATCCTATAAGGGTGATGACTACTGGCTTGATGAGAATGTAGGTCTTCTGTATAACGGTTGGGTAAAAACAGACGATGGTTCGTGGATGCGTACCAATGACAAGGGCATTCTGACAACAGGCTGGTATAAAATTCCCAACGGCAATTGGTTCTACTTCAATGATGACTACACCATGAAAGTAGGAGAGCTTAAAGAAAACGGTAAGATCTATACATTAGACGTTAACCAAGGCTGGGTTGCTACCAGAGCTGAAGGCGAAACTCCGTCACAAACTCAAAGTTCTGAGAGTACAAACCAGGCATCTTCCTCATCAACTGGTAAAATTTTAGGTACAGATAAGAACCACAAGCCTTACGGCGCAACACGCTGGGTTGTAGACAAACCAGCATGGACTGAAAAGATTCACCATTCGATTGATAAATATATGAACGGACATATTATAGATCACAAGGCAAGTGAAGGCTCATCTGATTACAAATGGATTATTGATACACCAATGCGTAGATGGTGGAACAAACATAAACAATCCTTGACTGGAAAAGCTAACCATTTTAATAAACGTATATGCGATCTAACACCTGCAGAAGCTGATATTGAATTTAGAATAAGAAAATATGCTTTAGATTCAATGAAAGAAAATATAAAATATGAATCTGATCATAAGTGGAAAAAAGGCGAAGCTGCTAATTACACAACTTTACAAAAAGTTGAAACTGTTGAACACCCAGAGCAAGGTCACTGGGAATAAACTAAATAACAACAGCATTTATGCGTTGTAACGCAAAGACGGCAATCACAAATTTCGTGACTGCCGTCTTTTTTTTTATACATGCCTACATAACAGGCATATATAATTCCTACCTACGCTCTTTGCGTTTATTATAAATACCACACGAGGTGATACCTATACCTGTGGCAAACGCGAGAAGTCCAAGTCCGATATTTGTAATATCGGAAGTCTTTGCAAGCGGCACAATAGGTTTATCCGAATGTACAACAGGCTTCTTCTCTGGTTGCTTGACAGGTTGCGCTGGCGGAACTACTGGTGGCTTTGGAACTTCCACGACTGGCGGTATAACAGGTTGTGCTGGTGGAACCAATGTATTATGCAGCATTTCAAAATCTAATTGGCAGCAAAAAAAATAAGGCAAATAAAAAGCAATAACCGTCTAATAACGAAAATTTAGGCGGTTATTGCTGCCATAGCGTCTTTGACATCACTTGTAAGACTATTTTTATAAATCCACATAAGAACAGCGAAACTAACTATAAGAGTGGTGCGTACATGTAAGGTTTTCCGAATAAACAAATACGCTAAGACCGCCCATACCAAAGGCTTACAATTATATAATATGTGCGTACCGATACCATAACAAAGATTTTTAGAGTGAACATGAAGAGCATCTTCAAAGTTGGAGGTACTTTCAGATTATTTTAAAAATAAAGATTAATGATAGTAATTGTCTTTATGTGCCCATGGTTTATACTATACGTAAATGTAAAGCAATTAAGGAGGCTTTATGAGTAGTTTCTTTAAGCAACAAGTCGCGCGCAAGTCTTTGTTACTTCCTTTAAGCTGTGTTCTTGGCTTGGGTATTGCATGCTCACTATCTCAACCAAGCACGGCTCTTGCCCAAGGTTATGGTTGGGTTAAAGAGGGAACTTACTGGAAATATCAGATTTCTGAGAATACATATGCTAAGCAATGGTTTCAGACGTCAAATGGCAAGTTGTGGTACTTTGACAACGACGGTAAGCTGCTAACTGGCACCGTTACCGATAAAGGCTATGACTATTGGATGGACGAGTCTAACGGTCTTCAGTACAACACATGGATAAAAAATGAAGATAAATCATGGATGTATACCGATAAATGGGGTTGTCTTACCACGGGCTGGTATAAAACTCCTAACGGTAAATGGTGGTACTTTGGTTCGGATCACAAGCTTAAAGTTGGTGAATTTACCGATAAAGGCCATGATTATTTGATAGACGAATATAACGGTCTTCAGTTCAACACATGGTTTAAAAATGCTGACAAATCGTGGATGTATACCGATAATTGGGGTTGTCTTACAACGGGCTGGTATAAAACTCCTAACGGTAAATGGTGGTACTTTGGTTCGGATCACAAGCTTAAAGTTGGTAAGGTAAGCGATAACGGCTATGACTATTGGATTGACGAGTTTAATGGTCTTGCGTATGATTCTTGGCTTAAAGACTCCCTGGGTAATTGGATGCACACCGATAAACGGGGCTGTCTTGTAAAGGGTTGGTACCACGCCGATAATGGTAAGTGGTGGTACTTTGATAAAGATAACAAGCTTCAAGTTGGTAAGGTAACCGATAATGGCTATGACTATTGGATGGACGAGTTTAATGGTCTTGCGTATGATTCTTGGCTTAAAGACTCCCAGGGTAATTGGCTCCGCACCGATAAACGTGGCTGTCTTTTAAAGGGTTGGTACCATGCTGATAATGGTAAGTGGTGGCTCTTTGGTGCTGACCACAAGCTTCAAATTGGTAAAGTTACCGATAAAGGCCGTGACTATTGGATGGACGAGTTTAACGGTCTTGCTTGTAATTGTTGGCTTAAAGACTCCCAAGGCAAATGGATGCACACCGATAAACAGGGCTGCCTTGTAAAGGGTTGGTATCGTGCCGATGATGGTAAGTGGTGGTTCTTTGATAAAGATAACAAGTTGGTAACTGGTAAAGTTGCAGATAATGGTCATGATTACTACCTAGATTATTACAAAGGTCTTATTTATGATACCTGGGTAAAAGATGATGACAACCACTGGATGTATGTTGATAAAAATGGATGTCTTCTTAAGGGTATGTTGAGAACCCCTGATGGAAAACTTTGGTACCTTGGTGATGACTACAAAATGGTTGTAGGCAAGACGGTTGTTCATGATCCAAAATTGGGCGATTTAACCTGTGTATTTGATGCTGAAAAGGGTCTCATTTCTTGTGAGCCATTGAAGAAACCCGATGAAGGTAAAAAGCCTGAGGAAAAGAAACCCGATGAAGGTAAAAAGCCTGAAGAAGGTAAAAAGCCTGAGGAAAAGAAACCTGAAGAAGGTAAAAAACCTGAAGAGGGTAAAAAACCTGAAGAAGGTAAAAAGCCTGAGGAAAAGAAACCTGAAGAAGGTAAAAAACCTGCAAATCAGACAAAAACCGAAAGCAAGAGTGAGAAAGCAGCAAAGCTCTATCAAAAGGTATTAGAAAACATTAAGTCCTATGCTTTTTATCTTCCAGATGATAAGAGGTCAACAGATGATAAAGAGTATTCTTATGCTCTTGTAAATATTGGAAACTCTGAAGTGCCTCAGCTTTTAGTTTCATATTCTGGTGGCACCAATGGTAGAACTTTATCGTCTATAAAGATTTTCACTCCTAACGCCAACTACGACGCAGTTCTAACACCAGATGAAGCTCTTCCTTATGGAGTTGCGGGTGCAGGTGGATTAAGAAGTGGCTTTACTCTGAGTGACGATAACAAATCTCTTATCTATTCCAAAGTCCTTTCTGGTAGGGGAGATTTTGAATTGGATAAAGTAACACTGGACATTGTCAATGGTGTGGCTAAATTCAAGACCGAGAATCTTCATAAAGGTAAATTGGACGATGGATTCTCTGTAAAGAGCCAAGCAATTAAGTTTTCTCCGATTACAAACAAAGAAGCTTTGCAAGCATTAGCTCAGGTAAAAGCTGACGATAAAAATAATTCGTAAGATTTTATAAGGCTATAAGCCGCTCCATGCGGCTTATAGCTTTTTACGTGTTCTCGTTGATGCTTGTTCAATGGTCACAACGCTCTTGTAGATACGTTACAAGGGCGTTGTTTTGTATGTGGTAGTTTTCTCCATAAATAAATGAATGACACGTTGTAATGTGTATTGAAATGCCGTAAATGACGAACTTTGAATAAATACGTCTATGTTTAAAATACATGTTTTGAGAGAGGAATGATTAAAGGGGAATACTGTTTCTTTTAAAAGATTGCTAAAAATGGTGGGTCGTGAGGGGGTCGAACCCTCGACCTTGGGATTAAGAGTCCCCTGCTCTACCAACTGAGCTAACGACCCACTAAAACTGATGGGGTGGGTAGAGGGGCTCGAACCCTCGACCTCCGGAGCCACGGTCCGGCGCTCTGCCAACTGAGCTACACCCACCATCAACTAGCGCGTTGATAATAATGACTAATAATTGCAAAAAGTGCAAGCCTTAATTAAGAAAAAAGTCGAATTATGTAAAAATCTTCGTATTCCTCCATGATTAGTTCGCAAATTTTGGACATTGGTATGATGCGTCCTTATAAAATCTGATACAGGCGGTGGGCTTTGCACAAAAAGGTATGCTGAAATTCTATGAGGTAGTTGCTATTGCGATTTTGATGCTAACTGGCCTAGCTCTCATATAGAACATGCTCGCTGGCTGATTTAACGCTTTCCAAAGACTGTGAATCAATGAACGAGTTATGCCTGCGTGCATGGCTCGTTTTTTATTCTTGATCTATATACTATCAAGTTTTCGAAAATGAAAACCATTTCCAAATATGAATAAATCGTAAACAATTTAGCCAGCAGAAAAATCTCGGCTTTATTCGGTGTGATTCCTGATATAGTACCTTTGAAATGAAAACAGATTTCATATTCGTTTATGTGGTCTTGACCGTATATCTGAATATGGTAAGAGCATAAAGGTTGGGGAGCAACATTGAATAAGAGATTTATGTTGGGTTTGGGCGCTGTTATGATGGCCTGCTGTTTAAGTTTGCCACTGGTGGCGTGTAAAGGTAAACAGGGTACACAGACCGCATCATCTACTCAAGAAAGCACCGATGATTCATCTAAGAAAACAATTTATACGACCTTTTTTCCTGTGTATGATCTCACCAAACGTATCGTTGGCGACAAAATGAACGTGAAAATGATCATCAAAGGTAACCAAGAGCCGCACGATTTTGAACTTAAAGCAAAAGATATGGCTACCATGAGTAAGGCTGATCTGTTTGTGTATAACGGAGCAGGTATGGAAGCCTTTATCCCTGATTTAAAAAACGCTGTTGGTGACGATTCTAAATTTCTTGATCTTAGCCAAGGTTTAGAGCTTTTAGAGCATAAATCAGAGCCTGCTGAAGACGGCCTACACGATGCTGCATCATCAGATGAATATCAAGTGGTAAAAGATGATACTAAGGATTCTGATAAAAGCGGACACGAGCACACACACGAGCATAGTCACAATCACGGACATGAACATGGAAATGTTAATCCACACACGTGGTTAAGCATTAAAAATGCTATGGAAGAGCTTGATACCATTTATCAAAAGTTAGCTACGATGGATCCTGACAATGCGCAATATTACAAAGATAACTATGCAAAGTCTCTTGCCGAATTTAAGCAATTGGATGCAAAGTTTCAAGACAAACTTTCTACGGTTCCTGCAGATAGACGCTATTTTGTAGCTTCTCATGCGGCGTTTAATTACCTAGCTCGCGATTATGGTTTAAAACAGGTAGCAGTAACTGGTATTTCTCCTGAGGATGAGCCCACGGCGGCACAGCTTGCAACTATTTCTGATTTTGTAAAAAAGCACAATATTACAACCATCTTTTTTGAGGGTACCGCAACGCCCAAGGTTGCCGAAACGCTTGCTCGCTCAACTGGAGCAAAAACATCTTCGCTGTATACCATGGAAAGCCTTACAGACGATGAAGTAAACATGGGATATTTAGCACTTATGGAAAAAAATCTTGATGCATTGATGGAGTCTTTTGGTGAATAGTGTTTGCAGTATAAACGACATTAGTTTTGCATACGCAGATACCCCTGTTTTCTCGCATGCATCACTTGATATCTTTCCGCAGGATTTTCTTGCCCTTATAGGTGATAATGGCGCTGGTAAATCTACGCTTATGAATCTTATTTTGGGCAATTTGTCCCCTTCAGATGGAAGCATTTCACTTTTTGGTGACCTCATTTCTCAGAACAATCATCATCGAGAAATTGCTTATGTTTCTCAAAATTCTGTGCTTGGATATCGTAATTTTCCAACAACAATCAAAGAGCTTGTTTCGATTCATCGTTCGTTTTTACATGTCCAGCAAGATGTTGTTGATTTGCTTAAAATTGTTCAACTTGAAAATCACCTTGATCAGGCTCTTTCAGAGTTATCAGGTGGTCAACTTCAGCGCGTAGGAATTTTGCTTGCGCTACTCAAAGACGCCAAGCTCATTTTATTGGACGAGCCAACCAGCGGCATTGACAAAAAGTTTTCTAAAGAATTATATGAGCTTCTTCAGCATCTTTGCTCTTGTGGAAAAACGGTTGTATTGATTACGCACCATGTGCACGAATTAGCCAACTATGTAGGGCGCGTAGTTAAGCTTGAAGACAAAACACTCAACGAAATACCTGCGCATGTATGGAAGGAGGGTGTAAGTGTTTGTGATTGATATGCTTTCATATGATTTCATGCAGCGCGCATGTATTGTTGGCACTGCTCTTGCCTGTATTTTGCCGCTTATTGGACTTCCAGTAACGCTTAAGCGACTTTCTATGATGGGTGATACACTTGCTCACGCATCACTTGCTGGGGTTGCCGTGGGTCTTTGTTTTGGATTTAATCCACTTTTAGGATCGGTTGCTGCGTGTGTTGTAGCTGCGTTAAGCGTTGAGGCTATTTCTTCTCGTCTTAAGGCATACCAGGAAATATCAACAGTTGTTGTCTTGGCAGCTTCAATTGGTTTAGCTGGTATTTTTACGAGTTTTATTGGGAACTCCAAATCAATTAGCTCGTATCTCTTTGGATCGATTATTACTATTGATGACTTTGAGTTTTATTTGGTTATCATTTCTGCAATTGTTGTTTGTCTTGTTTATATTTTTATGTATAAACGCCTGTATTTAAGTGTTTTTGATCCAACAAGTGCTTCTCTTATGGGTATACATCAGGCTCCGCTTAATTTTTCATTTGCGTTATTAGTGGCGCTGTGTATTTCTGTTGCAGCAAAAACCATTGGCTCGTTAATTGTTTCTTCGTTGTTGGTAATTCCTGCAATCTGTGCTATGCAATTTTGTAAAACTTATAAATGCACCTTACTTGTAGCAATAGGCATTTCGTTAGTTGTTATTTATACAGGATTGTGCATTTCGTTTGAATACAATCTCATGCCGGGATCAGTTATTGTTCTTTTGGCAACCTTTGTACTTTTGATATCACTGGTGCTTCCTAAATCCCGTCGTTGATACTGTTCGCAGCACCTTATGTGTTTCACCTTATGTATGTTTGAAATGAAAGTTTGCGTTATTTAGAAAGGCGTATCTATGAGTTCTATAAGTGATAAACACCCTGAGATGAGTTCTTCTTCAACCTCAAAAAATCAAACTCCATCGGCAAATAATGCTGGTACTCATGCAACATTTTTTGCAAGCCACACGGCTTCGGTTGCATTGGGAGCAGTTATTGCAGGTGTAGCTGCGGTGGGTGTTATAATTGCTGTTCAAAATGGTGTTTTTTCAACAGATGTTGAAGCCGCAAAAACCAGGCAATTAGCTCAAAACCTTGAACAAGAAATAACAACTCCAACTGAGTTCAAAGAGAAAACTACGAAATATGCAGACGATAACACAACAGATGTTTTGCTTGATGCTCCTGATGTTGATGCAAACGATATTGTAAAAATCATAAAACACGGTGATCACTGGCACGTTTTTACTAAGGACGGGCGTGAAATTATCACCTACAAAGATCCTACGCGTGCTCACACCGCAAGTGATCTTCAAGATGTCCATTCAGTTGTGTCCAACAGCGAACTCAGTGATATGGGAGTCCAAGTTGTTAGAATTTTACAGCACGGAAACCATTGGCATGTGTATACCAGTGACGGTCGTGAGTTCATAACGTATTCCGACCCCAGCTCTTACTATCCAAATATTACGATAGGTACCTATACAGGTTCTCATAACCATGAATCATATACGCATCCTGCATTTGACGGAGGTAGCGGACAAGATTACAGCGTTACGCCTTCTTATGGTTCGTCATCAAATTCATCAAGTTCTTCGTCTGTTCCTAATATTCCAGGTCTTGTAGAGGTACATAGCGGTCTTGATGAAATCAAGGGTAAAAATATTGTAAAGATTTTAAAGCACGAGGATCACTGGCATGTATATGATAGTGACGGTCATGAATATGTGGTACATACCGATCCTAGTCCCTTGTTCCCGCATGCGTTTGTAGGGGAGTACGATAAAAATGTTGATAACGTTGTAGTTGAAGATGGTGATCTATTTGACTATAACGATGTGGCAAGCGAAAACAAAGTTTCTCTTGCTGATTTGGACATGGTTTTTGCCGATCTTAAGTATATGAGAGCATATGATACAAAAACCAATCGTTTTTATGCATGGCACATGGCAGGTAATCCGCACATTCACTCACATACACTTGAAGAGGTAATTAAAAGTGTCAAGGCAGATGCAGCCTATTTTGCTTCAAAGCACATTAGTGCCCGCGATGTTGTCGCAACGGTAAAGTGGCTTTTTGATCATCCGGAAAGCCAGCCACATGATGAACATAATGGAGAATTTCAAAAAGAGTATGCAGGACATTCTGCACGAGATTGGCTTGTAGATAATAGCATTAAAAAACCTTCGCGTATTGTTAAAGATGAAGAATATAACAAGATTTTTTATTGGGTATTCTATGGTGACGGCACGGCTGCTCAAAGAGTTTCAGATATTTCAATTTACAAACAGTTCCATCTGACGGTTGAAGACTACACTAAGATTGGAGACTTAAACGCAACCTTTGAAGGTGTAGAGGCTGATGTATGCCAAAAACTTGGTGTGACAACGGATGAATTTGAAACAGCGTGGGTTGCATTGCCGGTTAACTCCTCGGTTCATGCTGCAATCTTTAATGATGATGGTACGGTTACAATTTACGGCACAACCTATTCGTTTTTAAAAGATAAGCTTGTCGTACGAAAGAATGAAGCTGCTCAAGCACAAAGTTCTGTAGACTCTACTGAACCCGTCTCTGAGCCTGCAAACGCTTCTGTGGAATCTAACAATCCTTCACCTGTCCAAACGGCACAAACACAAAAGGCACCCGCCGATTCGGACAAAGCTTCAGACTCAAGCCTGGCTGCATCTGCACCAGCATCTTCAGACAAGGCTGCACCTGCTGATGACCATGATGTGAGCGCTTCTGCTCAGGCAAACGAGCCCGCACCTGTGTCGCAGTAATGCTCTTGTGTAGTGGAACTTGAGTCTGTAAGCGTAAGAATTGCCGCCTTTGGCGGCTTTTCTTTTTTAAATGAATATGCGTGAGGTATGTTACCATTAGACCAAGATCCAATTTACCTTTAAGAGTGGGTCTTGGTAACATATATCTAAATTTATATTCACATTTGGTTAAAGAGGGTAGTTTTGCAAGATACAAAGCATGAACAAATTCGTAAAGAAACGTGGTCAGAGCCTTGGAGTAGGGATTGGTTTATTATTGAGCAGCTTGTGTCGCGCGATTTTAAGCTTAAGTTTCGTCGCAGCGTTTTAGGTGTGCTGTGGAGCGTTTTGAATCCTTTGCTCATGATGGTTGTTATGGCAATTGTTTTTACAGCCATGCTGCGGTTTTCTTCGTCGTCAATTCCAAGTTTTCCTTTATATATTATTTTAGGTAATATTACCTTTTCTCTGATGGCAGATTCTACCACCTACGGCATGCATTCTATTATTGATAATGCGTCGCTGATTAAAAAGGTTCGTATTAATCGCTTTGTCTTTCCTATAGAAAAAGTTTTCTTTGCGCTCGTTAATTTTTCGTTTTCACTTATTGCTGTTGCGGTTGTTATGATTTTTGTTGGTATTGCGCCTACGGGTTTTGCGTTGTTTCTTCCGCTTTTTATTGTCTATGTTGGCGCGTTTTGCATTGGCCTCTCGTTTTTGCTTTCAGCAGCAGTTGTATTTTTTAGAGATATTATGCATCTATGGACTATTGTTCTTACTGTTTGGACCTACGCTACACCGCTTTTTTATTCAGAAGAAATTTTGCCCTTATGGTTTAAAAATCTTGAAATCATTAACCCCATGTATCACTATGTCAATTTTATTCGAGAAATTTTGCTCTACGGCCGTATGCCTTCTTTGGAGCTTAATTTTGCCTGTATCGTATGTTCGTTGATTTCTCTAGTAATTGGATGGCTTGTTTTTTCAACGCATGAAAAGCGATTTATCCTGTTCATTTAGTTTTGATTATTGAGTTGTATCAAATACGATGTTTCTTTTAGGATCTAAAAAAATATCGTACAATAGTAAAGTCAGTGTCTCGTACACTTGGAGTTTTTTATGCACACTACTACACAAACTGATATTCACCAATCCGCTTTACGTGAGCCTTCTCATGCTGACTCTTCTAAAGCGGCTACAAACAAGCAACCTTTGTGGCAGGCACAAATTCTATGTCATATAGTTTCGCCTGATGGAATAGATAAGCTGCGTGTTACAACCTCTATTCCAATTGAAGGTCAAACTACTTCACCAGACTTGTATGGACGTTTTAATTTTGATCCTGACAACTTAGTTCACCCGTCATCGTTTAGCTATCAGTACCACTGGTTTTTAGCGGATGAAGGTTTATGCGGTTCAAATGGTGATATCACGCAGGCTCCCTTTTGGGATTTTGAACTTCCTTGCGATGGACGTTATCTTATAACCGTTGATGTTTTTGACCCAAATAACGACCAACAAACAATCAGTACTTGGTTTGTTTATGGTTCTCATCACAAGAGTTCAAGACCTGTTTTAGTTAAACCTTCACTTGCCGATTTGACGCAAGATACCCCAACTGTTATTGACGTGCATGACATTTCGATGATTTTTAACATAGCGTCCGAACAGTTTAATTCCTTAAAAGAGTATTTTATTGCGCTTGCCCGTCGTGAACTGCGTTTTAAGGAGTTTAGAGCGCTTGATCACATCAATTTTCAAGTAAAAAAGGGCGAAGCCTTTGGCTTGGTGGGTACTAACGGTTCGGGAAAATCTACCATGCTTAAAATCATTGCAGGTGTTTTGGGTGCAAGTCGGGGAACATGTAGCGTAACAGGTACGATTGCGCCGCTTATCGAACTTGGCGCCGGCTTTGATCAAGAGCTTACTGCTAAGGAAAATATTTATCTTAACGGAGCTCTGCTTGGCTATAAAAAGTCGTTCATCGATGAGCACTTTGATGAGATTGTTGAGTTTGCTGAGCTTAAAGACTTTCTTGAGTTACCACTTAAAAATTATTCGTCTGGTATGGTTGCGCGTATTGCGTTTGCCATTGCAACTATTACCGAGCCAGATATTCTAATTGTTGATGAAACATTATCGGTAGGGGACTTCTTGTTCCAGCAAAAATGTGAACAACGAATTGCCGAATTGGTTGAATCTGATAACGTTACCGTTCTGTTAGTAAGTCACTCCATTGAACTTATCGAGCGTGTATGTAATCGTGCGTGTTGGATTGAGCACGGTGTGCAACGTGCGTTAGGTCCCGCAGCAGAAGTTTGTGCGGCATACAAAAAGTTGGAGCGATAACTATGGATATCCAAACTGCTACTCTCAGCGAAAAACTCGCCTGCGATAAGCGCACTTCATGCGACGTCTCTGTTATTGTTCCGTGCTACAATACCCAGCGCTATCTTAAGCAGGCTTTATCATCGCTGCTTAATAACAATGTTTGTGATCTTGAAATTTTACTCATTAATGATGGCTCAACTGATGCATCGCTTGAGATTATGAAAGAGTTTGCGGCAAAAGATGCGCGTATACGCATTATTGATAAGCAAAACCAAGGATATGGTGCAACAGTTAATAGGGGTATATCTGAGGCAAGAGGGACTTACCTTGCAATTTTTGAGCCCGATGATTGGGTAGATGCTCATATGTATGACGATCTCTTTGCGCTGGCTGCGCGTTATCAGTTTCCTGATATCGTGAAATCGTCTTTTTGGTGCGTGTTTAATCCAGATACTGCCTCTGAACATACTGAACATTGCAGCTATTATAAAAAGCTTTGTATAGACTCTGAGCCCTTTGTGCTTAAAGATTGTCCTCGTTTGCTTGAACATCATCCTTCAATTTGGTCTGCTCTTTACAAAAAATCATTTTTGGATGAAAGACACATACGATTCCAAGAAGTTCCAGGTGCTGGCTGGGTTGATACGCCTTTTAACTTTAAAGTGCTTAATCTTGCATCTTCAATTGTTTATACCGATAATGCATACTACCATTATCGCTATCTTGCTCCTGGATCTTCTTCTGCACTTAAATCGCTTGATTTGCCTTTTATGCGCTGGCAAGACATGCATGATATTGCCCAAGAGCTCAATATCTGTGATGCAGGTATCCTTAAAGGGCTTTATACGGTTGGCTTTGCCTATGTTGAGGATGCTATTGCACATGGCGCGCTCCAGGTATATCACGATAAAGCCCTTCATTACATTGGCAAACTTTATCAACAGCTCGATCCTGAACTTGTTAAGGATATGCCGTATCTCTCTCGTGCGGCGCGTAATCGCTATGCTTCTTTTATGAATAACTCTCGCGTTGCATTTAATCAAAAACAACACATGTGTGCGCTTATGGGCGATACCTACAAGTTATGTAAGCACTATGGCCTCAATTATGCGTTATCGCGTGTGGCAACCTTTATTAAACATCGTGTACAATCTCGCCATTAAAGAAGGACATGTATGCCGTTTATATCTGTTCTTATACCCGTTTATAATGTTAATGAATACCTTCGCGCTTGCTTAGATTCACTATTGTCACAAGATTTTAAAGATTTTGAAGCCCTCTTGTTAGATGATGGCTCCACCGACGGCTCGCAAGATATTGTTGATGAATACGCTCGCAAGGATGCACGGTTTAAGGCATTCCATAAAGAAAATTCGGGCTATGGTGCAACGCTTAATTATGGTATTGAGCGTGCGCGCGGTGATTATCTTGCCATATTAGAATCCGATGACTGTATGTGCGAGGGTGCGCTTTCACATATGAGCGAGCTTGCTCGTACCTATCACCCTGATACGCTTCACTGTGGCTTTAAGATGTGGTGGAGCAACTCAGGCATCACACAACACGTTAATCAGTTTCCTGTGCAAATGCATAATCGTGTAATAAACCCTTCATGTGATTTGCGATTTTTCCTTACCATGCCAAGTCTTTGGTCGGGACTTTACGCGCGAGTTGAGCTTATTGAAGCACATCACATCAGATTTTCTTCTACGCCGGGAGCATCTTTTCAAGATACGTCGTTTAGCTTTGAGGTGTTTGCGCGTGCTCAAAGCTGTGTTGTAGATGATTTTCCTATCATTATGTATCGACAGGATCGCGAGGCATCATCTATTCACTCTCTTACTAAAAAGGATTTGTTATTAGCCGAGTTTGATCGCATTGATGCCCTGGCACAAAAGCTTGCTCCACATAACCCGTTTTTGCAAACAGCTTCTCTTACAGCCTGCGTAAATGGATGTTTATGGTATTTAGACAGACTTGATGATAAACATGCTTTGGAATTTGTTGGCGCACTTAAAACATATTTTTGCATGCGTGCAGAAAAAGATCCTGCCTTTGATGAACACTTAGATCGCTGGCGAGCGCTTAACGTTAAAAAACTTATATCCAATCCACAAAAGTATTTGAATCTTCGTAAAAAGCGTCATGATTCAACGCTTTCTAAACTTGTGTTTGCGCTTCGTTTAGCTGGCTTATTTGGCATCTTTGTTGCGCTAGAAGAAAGACGTGCACGCTCATGAATACGTTACATGAACAGTCATACGCGTCTCAAAACGATTCCTGTATGCCTTTGGTATCTGTTATTATGCCTGTGTATAACGCGGCAGAAACACTCATCCAAACGCTTTCTTCGCTGCGTGCGCAAACATATACCCACTTTGAGTGTATATGTGTCAACGATGGATCACAGGACAATTCTTTAGAGATTGCGCAAGAACTTGCTACGCGTGACGCGCGCTTTAAGGTTATCAATCAACGTAATTTAGGACCATCCGCCGCGCGCAATCGTGGAATTCAGGCAGTAACCGGCGATATTGTGATGTTTATTGATGCCGATGATGGCTATAAGCCTTATACAATTGAGCGTATCGTAGATGTGTTTGTAGACAAGCATCCTGAGGTTATTACCTTTGGTTTTGATGTTGAGCCCGCTACGTGTGCGCCTATAAGCATGCGCGAATTGCAGACACCTCGCGCGGGTGAGTTTAGCGGTTATTCAAACACCTGCATTTTTCATAGCAATTCTCGGCCTTTTGGTGTGCGTGTAGCGCTTGCTGCTTCATTTATTCAACGCGAACATGTGCATTTTGACGAAGCAGTTGGTTTGGGCGAAGATCAGGTATTTTTTATGTATATCTATCCGCGCTCACAAAAAACGATCCTCATCGAAGATCATTTATATGTTTACACCATGCGTCCGTCTTCGTTTGCGCATGATTTACATAAAGCGAAGGCTCACACCCAAAAAATTGAAGCACATATGCTTGTGGTAAAGTCAATCATCAATGATTGGATTCATAAACCGTGGATGCCGCGCGCCCAAAAAGAACTTATAAGCTGGATCCTTGATTTTATGCTCTTTGACCTTGTACAAGAGCCTCCACACAACAGGTCAAGGTTTGCTGCAGAGCTTGCTTGTTTGCTTGATGGTATGCAGATGAGTGCTTCTGCATTTGGTTTTTTGAAATTTACGCCCGAACAGCACCTTTTACAAAAGTTGCGCGCGTGTGCTCAAGGAACGCGTATGCTTTCATCTAAGGATTTGGTGGTGCTCTATGTTAAACGGCGCGGAGTTATGGCATGTGTGCGTCGTGTGCTTGCGCACTTACAAGGGCATAACTCTTATTCATAAGCGTTCATAGCTTGCAAGTTGCTCATAGCTTGTATACATGCTTTCTGATTGAGGTTGCATGTTTTCCATCGTGATGATTTTATGACGATAAGATTTACAAGATTACTTCTGTCATTATCACGTAAACTAAATACGACCTTTAAGCGCGGTACGAGATACCGGTAAGGTACGTGTTGCAAAACAGCAACTCAACATAGCCTTCTTACGTGTCTCATCCGCTCTTTGCAGGTGAGGCTTTTTTATTATATGTACGTTTTAAGCGTACAGGAAGGAGAGCTATGCAACCTAAGCTTAAAGCATCAATTATGGATGCCACGGCAATGCAGCGAGCGTTAGTGCGTATTGCACATGAGATCATCGAGCGCAATGAGGGGTCAGACGTTGTTTTAATCGGTATTATTCGCCGAGGTGCTACGCTGGCTAAACGTCTGGCTTCGCAAATCGAAGCAATTCAAGGAACACGTCCACGCACAGGTGAACTTGACATTAGTTTTTACCGTGATGACGTTAATCGCTCCATTGTTCCTGTTCTTCATGCTACCAATATTCCTTTTAAAATTGACAAACAACGCATTATTTTGGTAGACGATGTTTTGTTTACCGGAAGAACCATTCGTTCTGCTTTGAATGCTCTGATGGATTATGGTCGCCCTGATTCTGTTCAGTTGGCTGTTATGGTTGATAGAGGGCACCGCGAGCTTCCTATTCGTGCCGATTTTGTTGGTAAAAACGTTCCGTCATCTCATGATGAAGATGTGCGCGTTTTAGTTAACGAATACGACAAAGAAGACGCTGTAGAAATTTGGACATCAGATTCACAGCATAAGGAAGGTGAGTGCTAATGTTATCGGTTAAACATTTAATAGACACCAACAGCTTAACTGCAGATGATATTTCGCAAATCTTAGATACCGCTGCTTCGTTTGAAGAGGTTAACAAGCGTTCAATTAAAAAAGTACCTGCATTGCGTGGACGTACCATTGTTAATTTATTCTTGGAGCCTTCTACGCGTACCAAGAGTTCTTTTGAGCTTGCCGAAAAAAGGCTTTCTGCCGATAGTTTAAGCATGGGTGGCTCTACCTCTTCGGTTGTCAAAGGCGAGTCGCTTGCCGACACCATTCAAACAATCAGCGCTATGAACGTAGATATGTTTGTATGTCGTGCTCGTCTTGCAGGTACGCCTCAGAAAATTATTGAAAATACCGATGCCATTGTTATTAATGCAGGCGATGGTAAACACCAACATCCAACGCAAGCTATGCTTGACCTTTATACCATTCGTAAACACTTTAAGCATCTTGACGGGCTTAAAGTTGCAATCGTTGGTGATTTAAGTCATTCTCGCGTTGTTGGGTCCTTGGTTCCTGCCTTAGAAACTATGGGTGCTCATGTCATTTTGGTTGGACCTCCCACGTTTCAGGTTGATGATCCACACTGGTTTGCGTGTGAGCAAACTTCATCACTTGATGACGTTATCGAAGATGTTGACGTTGTTTACATGCTTCGAGTTCAACTTGAGCGTATGGAAGGTGCAACAATTCCTTCACGCCGTGAGTATAACCGCTTGTGGGGTCTTGATATGCAGCGCGTTAAACGCATGAAACCACATGCCATTATTTGTCATCCAGGTCCTATGAACCGCGGTATGGAAATTAATGCTGATGTGGCTGATTGCGCACGTTCGCGTATATTAACACAGGTAAATTCAGGCGTTCTTACTCGTATGGCAGAAATGTACTTACTTTTGGGAGGAGAAAACAATGGCTTATCTGATTAAAGGTGCTCATGTTGTAGACCCTCAAGTATCACTTGATGGTAAATATGATGTTAAGGTTGAGGGTTCAACCATTGTTGATGTAGCTCCCCAGCTCGAGGCTCGTGCTGACGATGAAGTTATAGACGCAGAGGGTAAATATCTTGTTCCTGGCTTAGTTGATATGCATGTGCATTTTCGTGATCCTGGTTACGAATATAAAGAAACCATTGAGAGCGGCATGCGCGCAGCTACACATGGCGGTTTTACCGATGTTGCAACAATGCCTAATACAAATCCTGTAACCGACACGGGTACTGGAATTAGATATCAAATTGATCGTGCACGTGCAACTGATCTTGCGCACATTCGTCCTATTGGTGCACTTACACGCGGCGAAGAAGGCGAGGCGCTTGCCGAGATTGGTGATATGGTCTTAGAAGGGGCTTGTGCTTTTTCCGATGACGGCCATGGCGTTCAAAGTGCTGGTATGATGCGTACGGGCATGGGATATGTTTCTCAATTCGATCGTTTGGTCATTGCTCATTGCGAAGACAAATCTCTCTCTGCACACGGTGTGGTAAACGAAGGTAGAGCTTCTACCCGTTTGGGTATGTTTGGCTGGCCCGCCCTTGCCGAAGAACTTGAAGTGTATCGTGACATTGAGCTTTGTCGTCTTACGGGCTGTCCACTTCACATTGCGCACATTTCAACTGCAAAAAGTTTAGATCTTGTTCGTGCCGCAAAAGAAGAAGGTCTGCCAGTAAGTTGTGAGGTTACACCTCATCATTTGTTCCTCAACGAAGATGACATTGATAATAGCTATAATACCTGCTTTAAAATGAATCCACCGCTTCGTCTTAAGAGCGATATGCTTGCACTGCAAGAAGGCGTGGCTGACGGCACCATCGATTGTATTGCAACCGATCATGCGCCCCATGCGCAGCACGAAAAGGATTGCGAATTTGAAATTGCCTCATTTGGCATTACAGGATTGGAAACTTCTGTACCTCTTATGCTTTCAAAGATGGTTGCAACCGATAAAATTAGCATGTCACGTATGGTAGAGCTTATGGCAATCAACCCGCGTGCACTACTGCGTCTTAATGAGGTGTCTATTAAACGTGGTTCGCAAGCAGATATTACACTTATCAGTATGTCCGAAAAAATTCATGTTGATCAGGACTATTTTGAAAGTAAGTCGCTTAACTCACCATGGCTTGGTCACGATTTTTGCGGCTGTGCAACAGATGTCTTTGTAGCTGGAAAGCGCACCTTGTGCAATACCAAGGTTGTTGCATAGACCAAAAGGTACGTATGGAGGCCGTACAAATTTGTGCGTAAAACTCATGCGCATAATTAAGCACATTAGTGCAAAGTCTTTGACGTGCGGTTTATTTTTGTATGGTTTTCTTAGAGCGTGGGTTGCTTGTGGTTTTGTAATTGCAAAAGACTTTTGATTTTTCGCTACGAAAAAGGCCTTGCAAAGTCGTACACTTACTGGTGACGCATTTTATGTGTCACCAGTTTACACGCGCAAAAGGGAGGGGAGAGCGTGGCAGTTAAAGATACAAAATTACATACCGCATATATTGTTTCAAATACTCGTGTAGGTGATGGCATCTACGAGTTGGTTTTGGTATGTAATGAGCTTGCACGCACTATGTTGCCAGGAGAGTTTATAAATATTCGTGTTCCGGGAAGCCAAACCGAGCTTTTGAGCATTCCGCTTTCGTTTTCTCATATTGACGTAGAAGCCGGTTTGATTTACCTGGCTTATGCTGTAGTTGGAAGTGCCACCAAGCGTTTAAGTGCACTTGAGGCAAAAACAGCTTTACGTGTTTTGGGTCCATGTGGTCATGGTTGGGATATTCCTCAATCAAAAGAGAAGGCTTTACTGGTAAGTGGTGGAATTGGCGCTCCTCCGGTACTTGCTGCGGCTGCTTTGTTTAAGTCACAAGGAATTGCAGTTGACGTCATCATAGGCGCACAAACAGCCGATAAGCTTTGGGGTGTCAAGCGAGCTCATACAATAGGCGTTGATCGTTTGTTTTTAACAACTGATGATGGAACTTTAGGCGAAAAAGGCTTTACAACCGATGTAATGCAAAAGTTGCTTGCTGAAACGTCTTATGGATGCGTATGCACCTGCGGTCCTGCACCTATGATGAAGCGTGTTGCAGCACTTGCAAAAGCTGCACATATTCCATGTCAAGCTTCACTTGAGCGTATGATGACCTGTGGTTTTGGAGCTTGTGCAACGTGTACCGTTCAAATGGTTGACGGGAGCAATAAAGGTTGTTGTATGGTAGGACCTGTATTTAATGCCGAGGAGGTAGCATGGTAGAGACACCTGTTTCAATGGAAGTTAATCTCGGCGGTATTCATATGAAAAATCCCGTTAATACGGCAGCCGGAACTTTTGCGTTTGGGCAACAATTTGAAAAGTTTTATGACGTTTCCCAACTTGGCGCTATTACAACAAAAGGAGCTTCTATTAAACCGTGGGCAGGTAATCCCGCTCCGCGTATGTGCGAAGTTACCTCGGGAATTATTAATTCGGTTGGTCTGCAAAACCCTGGCGTTAATGGCCTTATAAATACAGCTGGAGCCTATCTTACAGGTTTACAGCAGAAAAACTGTCAAGTAATTTGCCAGGTTGCAGGACATTCTATTGATGAATATGTAGCGGCGCTTGAAGTGTTTGAAGAAAAAGCTTCGTTTGCAGCAGGTTTTGAGATCAACATTAGCTGTCCAAATATTGCCTGTGGTGGAGCCGCTATGGGATCTACGCCTCAAGGTGCAGCCGAGATTATGCGCAGGCTTCGTCCTCTCACAAAACGCCCGTTGTTGGTAAAAATGGGTCCCGTTAATATTCCCGAAATTGCGCGCGCGCTTGAATCAGAGGGTGCCGATGCGCTCAGCCTTATCAATTCTATTCCTGGAATGGCTATTGATACTACTTCATATAAAAGTAAGCTATCGCGTCCTACCGGCGGTTTTTCAGGTCCGGCCATTCATCCTATTGCAGTTCGTATGGTATGGGAAGCGCATAAGGCGGTTAAGATTCCCTTGTGCGGTATAGGTGGTATTACCACAGGACTCGAGGCAGCCGAGTTTATACTTGCAGGAGCAACAGCTGTAAGCGTTGGCCTTGCAAATCTCTATGATCCTATGAGTGCACCTAGAATTTTACATGAGCTTTGTGATTGGGCTCAAAAGCAAGGTGTGACTCGCATTTCCGATTTGATTGGAGCTTGTAAATGTTAACAGAAGATGAGGTACGTTCTTCTCTTATTGTTGCACTTGATTGTGATAAAGAATATGCATTAGAGCTGCTTGGTCTCTTGAGCGGAAAAGCCCGTTGGGTTAAAGTTGGCATGACGCTTTTTTATCGCGAGGGTCCAGCTCTTATTCAGGAATTTCGTGATCGTGGCTTTTCTGTTTTTCTTGACCTTAAGTTGCACGATATTCCGTTTCAGGTAGAAGGAGCAGCGTATTCTGCTGCGCTTGCTGGAGCCGATATAATTTCGCTTCATGCACTGGGTTCTTCTAAGATGATTGAAAGCGCACGTAAAGGCGTAGAGCGTGCACACGAACAGATAGGTTGCGATGCAAAGCTTGTTGCTATATCTGTTTTAACGAGCATGGATGCCGAAGCGCTTTCCGAAATTGGAATTGAGCACAGTGTTGCTAACGAAGTAGATCGTCTCGGTGCGCTTGCAGCTGCTCACGGGTCTCATGGTATGGTTTGCTCAGCTTTTGAGGCACATCGTATGCGTGAAATCTTTGGTGATAAAGGTCTCATTGTTGTTCCAGGCGTGCGTCCAAAAGGCGAGGCTTGTCAAGATCAGGCGCGTGTTGCAACGCCTCAATTTGCGCTTAGCCAAGGCGCTTCTAAGCTTGTTATAGGAAGACCTATAACACAGGCTGAGCACCCAGGAGATGCTTTTGAAGCAATTGTTGAAGACATTTGTAGTGCTTCTTAGCTCTAATTTTTCTGAAAAACTCACAGATTTACTGCTTATTTGCCGTGATTTTGTGTTAATATCTTTTCTGACGTGGGAATTTTTAAAAAAAGCTTGTAATTTCCTGCGTTTATTGACAAACTGTATGCTTGCGTAACAATTCATTGTTACGACTGCATTATTCACATATGTTTGGAGGAACGATGGCATTACCTCAGCTTACTGATGAGCAGCGTAAAGCAGCTCTCGAGAAGGCAGCAGCCGCACGTCACGCTCGTGCTGAGCTTCGTGAGAAAATTAAAAAAGGCGAGGTTTCTCTCGCTTCTGTTCTTGCATCTGACGATGCTATTGCAAGCCGTATGAAGGTTTCCGCTTTAATTGAGTCATTACCTGGTTATGGTAAAGCTAAAGCTACCAAGATTATGGATGAACTTGGCATTAGCGCAACTCGTCGTGTTAAGGGTCTTGGCGCTCGTCAGCGCGAGCAACTTCTTGAGGTGCTTTCAAAATAGCTATCGTACGTACACCTCGCTTATTTGTAATTTCTGGACCGTCAGGTGCCGGTAAGGGGACAGTAATCCGTAGATTACATCAGATTTCCCCTTGCTTTGCCTTGACGGTTTCGGCTACCACGCGTTCTCCTCGTGCACACGAGAAAGATGGCGTTGATTATCATTTTCTTACAAATGAGCAATTTAGTCGTGCAATTGAACAAGATGCATTTCTTGAATGGGCACACGTCCATGCCAATAGGTATGGAACATTAAAAAGCGAGGTAGAAAAGTACATACATAGCGGTCAATCCGTTATTTTGGAAATTGATCCTCAAGGTGCTTTTAATGTACAGAAAGCTTATCCAGCTGCGGTTCTTATTTTTATTGCGCCACCTTCTATGGACGTCTTGCGTGAGCGCCTTATTGGAAGAAAAAGCGAAACTAAAGAATCACTTGAGTTACGGCTTGCTGATGCACGTCAAGAAATGCAGCTTAAGGATAGATATGACGCTGTTCTTATCAATGATTCATTGGATGAATGTGCGAAAAACCTCAAAGATTTGATGTATGTTTATGAAACTAAAGGAGCCTAAAATATGGCAATGCATAAAAGTGATACACCTTCTGTAGATATTACAAAGCCTGAGATTAACAGTCTTCTCGAAAAAACAGAAGAGAATCCTTTCTTGCTTTGTGCAATAGCTGCTAAGCGTGCATGCGACATTAAAAGCATGATTCGCGGTCAGCATCTACGTGTAGCTGCAATTAACGATATTGATACCATTACTACAGAAGTTTCGGGAAAAGATCCTGTTTCTGCTGCTATGAATGAGATCAATTCGGGTGACTTAAGCTATCAAAAAGATCTTTTTGATGAGGAGCTTCGCGGTTCCAACGCGCGTGTTGAACATAACTTATAACATGCGTGTATAAGTTTTATCTGTTAAATACACGGCATTATGTCGTGTATTTTTTTGTTAAGAAATGCAAGGTAAGGTTGGTTGTATGTTTTCCCGCGTTTGTCTTATTCATTATCACGAAATTGGATTAAAAGGTAAGAACAGATCTACCTTTGAGCGCCAGCTTATTCAAAACCTTAAACATGGCCTGCGTACTTTTGACCTTGCAGGTGTTGACAGAATTTCGGGTCATGTTCGCATTCGTGTAAAAAATGGCGATTGTACGCCAGAGCTTGCTCGAGCCGCGGCCAAAATACCTGGTGTTGCCCGTGTTTCTCTTGCGTATTGTGTTGAACAAGACAAAGACCAAATTTGTGAAGCTGCCGTGTTGGCGCTTTCGCACATTCCGCATTTTTTAACGTTTAAGGTTCATGCACATAAATCGTCTACCAATTTTGAGCTTCATACGCTAGAGATTAACTGTCTAGTAGGTGAAGCTTTGTGTAAAGCATTTCCCGATAAAAAAGTGCAGATGCATAAACCCGACGTTCAATTGGATGTTCAAGTTGTTAACAATGTGGCCTATGTGTATGCGGTTGTTGAGCAGAGTCTGCTTGCTGCAGGATATGGTGCACTTAATTTTGAAGCGTTTGATGACAATGCAGTATTATCTCTGGTTGGAGTAGGGGGTTTGCCCGTAGGATCTGCTGGTAAAGTTGTGACATTGCTTTCCAGTGGCTTTGATTCGCCTGTTGCTACATGGATGGTAGGACGACGTGGTGCGGTGTGTATACCTTTACATTTTTCGGGTCGTCCTCAAACAGCTGATACAAGCGAATATCTTACTCGTCAAATTGTTTCTGCTCTTGATCCTACTGGTTGTATTGGAAGACTTTATGTTTGCCCCTTTGGTGATCAACAGCGCGAGATATCCTTATGTGTACCTCAAAGTCTTCGCATTATTTGTTATCGTCGCATTATGTTTGCGGTTGCCGAAAAACTTGCCCTCGCAGAGGGTGCAAAGGCATTGGTAACAGGTGAGTCACTCGGGCAAGTTGCCTCTCAAACGTTGGATAATATTGCGGCTGTTAACGAAATGGTGAGTCTGCCTGTACTTCGTCCGTTAATTGGTTCTGATAAACAAGAGATTATTAAGCGGTCGTTGCAAATTGGTACCTACGATATAAGTTCTAAGCCATCTCCTGATTGCTGCACGTTATTTATGCCTCGCCGGCCCGAAACGCACGCTAAACTTGATGCGGTACATGCAGCTTGGGACTCATTTGATCATGCGGCTATGATCGATGAGCTCTTTGATCACATTGAATACATAGATTATGACTCGTGTTATGCATATCACAGCTGTTCTGCTAAACGCACGTATCATCGCGAGCTTTGTAGATAGCCCTTGTAGCTTTGCTTTTTTGGTAAATTTACTTGAAACGTGCACCCATGGCATAGATTTTACCAATATGTGCTGATAATCATGCATGTTTTCAGCATGTTAGCTGCACGCCTTATTTTGTTTGTACGCTTATTCTTTTCGCTTTCTTTGTACGATAGGACTACTGTCTTGTCGGTATCCAAAGAAAGCGATTTTTATGGCTCAAATTTCTCATAAGCGCCACCCTTTAGAAGACCCTTTGAGTGCGCAAGTACCGCTCTCTTGGGACGTATCTTTAGACAATCGGTACAAACGTAGACTCGGTTTGGCTTATGTTGTACAGAATTTCAAAGACAAGCTTATCGGTGCAAAATCAGAGGTCATTGGATGTGTGGTAGGTAGTATCGTTGTTATCGCATGCGTTGGCTGGTGGATATGTTCAACGATTTTGATAACGCCTGCGCCCCTCACATCAACGGACGAAATATCTTTAAGCCAAAGCGCTTCTGAAGAACATGATGATGCTAACCAATCAAAAGACGATGCACAAGCATCGCAAGAAGATACATCACAACGCATAATCATCTATATTGACGGCTGCGTTGCACATCCCGATGTCTATGAACTTCCTGCAAGCGCGCGCGTGAAAGATAGTATTGAGCGTGCTGGTGGCTTAACTGCTGACGCTGATGTAGCTGCATTAAATTTAGCATCTGAGCTTCATGACGGTGAAAAAGTTCATATACCACGCATTGGGGAAGACACAACGCTCACGCAAGATTCAACGGGGACTTCTTCTTCGTCTGGTGATTCATACCGGCAAGACAAAGGCACTTCTACAACGCGCAAAGGACACGCGCCAACGCGTCCTATCTCACTTAATAAAGCTTCAAAAGATGAGCTTTTAGAGCTTCCAGGAGTTGGCCCTGCCATGGCAGATAGGATTATTGTCGATCGTCGTGAACACGGCCCATTTAAGCATGTTGAAGATCTGAAACGTGTTAAAGGTATTGGCTCAAAGAAATTTGAAAAGCTCCGAAAGTATCTCCATGTATAACATAAGCCAGGACAAAGAGGATAAATTTAGTCTTCCTTGTTTTACAAAACCATATATTCCTCCTATATTAGCTGTGTATATAACGGCCCATCTTGTTTTGTTTTTGGTACTGCGTGACGGGCGTTTATATGAAATCGCTCGCGCTCAGAAGCTCATGGTATATCTATCATCTGCATTAAGTTTGCAGTGTAGTTACTCAATAATACCTGCATGTATAGGTAGTGCGTGCGTTGGATGTACTGTTTTGTTATATCGATATGCGCACGTCGCAGCGCCTTGGTATATGTTTTTGAAACGTGCACAAAAAATTGGGTGGATGATCATTTTAACAGCTGGTATAAGTTGCGTTCTTGGTATCTTTTTGGTATACCAGACTTGTGTTCGTCAACATGTATTGCAGCATATAAGCGCTCGTAATGAGCTTACATGTATGTGCATAGCAGATAGTAGGTCAGTGTTTCATAGCTATGTGACACCTGCTAAAATTTTTGTGAATGATAGCTATATGGGAACTTGTGAGCTCATCAGCAAAGAAGCCCTTGAACTCTATAGCACGTATACGGTTCAAGGACAGTTTAAGGCTTATACATCTGATTCCAATAAACTCTCAACATGTGCTCAAGGAATTTTAGGGTCCGTGACTATTGGAAGCGTACACCATGTTCAAAAGCCAGTGGGGCTTTATGGGTTAGCAAGTTTTATTCGTTTGCAATGTATGAATATGCTCAAATGCTCAACACCAGAACATAGTGCACTCATGCTTGCAAGTATTTGCGGATACAAAGAGCCTATGCATCAGCTTGGTATGACTGATTTATTTAGGGTGTGCGGAATTTCTCATGTTGTCTGTGTTTCTGGAACACATTTGGCTCTTTTTTCGCTTCTAATTGCTAAGATGTTAAGCCACATGCCGCTTTCCCTTTTTACGCAACGTATACTTACCCTGTGTTTAAGTATGGTCTTTGTTATGAGTTGTGGTATGCCGCTTTCAGCGATAAGAGCTTGGGGTTTGGTTGCCTGTAGCGTGTTTGCAGACTTTTTTCGGGCGCAAAGACATGTTATATCAACTGTGTCGTGTACGGCTTTGGTTATGATTGCTTTAAATCCTTGGTGTGCCTGCGATGTAAGTTTTATATTATCGGTAAGCTGCGTTATTGGGCTTGCACTTTTTGGAAACTATGTAAACTTTCTTGTTGAATGGGCGTATATAAAACTGCTACGTACCTTGTTATATGTGTGTGCTCGCTCAAAAGGGTATCTTAAGCGCATACTAGAACTTTTGATACATACAATACAAGCAAAAGCTCTTACTTCAGTTCTTCAAGTTGCCTCAGTGTCGCTTTGTGCGCAGGTGAGTACGCTGCCGTTTTCAGTCGGCTTTTTTCAGGGAGTTTCTTTTATAGCGGTTTTAAGTAATGTGTTACTTGTGCCCTGTATGGTGTATGCAGCTCTTTTAGCAGTAATAACCATCATGTGCGCGCCTTGCGCGCCTGTGTCAGAGCTGCTTTTATGCGTAGGATCTTATGCTACGTCGGCAATTTTACTGGCGCTTAAGCTCTTCTCAAAATTTCCAATTGCGTACGTTTCAACCGATGGACTTTCTGCAGGCTTAGCTTTCAGTGCAGCTGTATTCCTTGTGGTTATTGCTTATAAGTGGCCTCGTCCTGGGACACATGACGTATACTAGTCTCACCAATCCAAGCTCACCGTAGTGTTTGAAAACGTTTGTGTGCATATGGGTTTTTGCTGCACCAGTAACGTAAAGGAGTCTTATGGCACAGGAAAACGCCCCAAAGTTGCCTGTATATGTTGCTCTTGGTACCGATACGGCAAAAATGGCAGAGATTGTTCGTCGTCTTAAGCTCTACATTCAGCCTCAAATGAGTTTTTTTAATTGTAACGAATGGCATGCGGTTGATATTAAAGACAGTCAAACTTTGTTGAGCGTCTTTCTTCAAATGCCTGTTTGCGATACAAGGCGCTTGGCAATTATTTACGAGGCAGAAGCGTTACCTAAAGACGTTATTGCAGACATTATAGATTATCTTAAACATCCTAATCCGAGCTGTATTGTTTGCTTATGTATGCAACGTCTTGCAAAAAATTCAAAGCTATATAAAGCTATTTCTGCAGTGGATCCAAAGGCAATTATAAATTGCGAGCCACAAACGGCTTCTCAAGCGCATCGTACTTTGTCTGTACTTGAAAAAAAGTTAAACGTAAGCGTTGACTTTGATGCTGCAGATGAACTTATAAATAGGGTAGGTACTTCGCTTTCTGTTCTCGAAAAACAACTTGAAATACTCAAACACAGTGTTAGTGTGTCTTCAACCGAGCACGTGCATACAGTTCAACCTCTAAGAATTACTAAAGACCTGGTGTGCTCGCATGTAATAAGAACAAATGCCCAGCAACCCTGGGAACTTATCGATGCGCTTGCTGCTCGTGAATGTGCTCGCGCACTTACTTTGTTAGAAGCACAAGCGCAAACGTCGCCTTTATATTTGTTGGCGCTTATCTCTAAGCGCTTACGTGAGCTTATTTGTGCAAAGAACCTTGCCGCGCGAGGTCAACTTGCGCACATGCCTGAAAAGTTGAATGTCAAAAGTTGGCAGGTAAACAAATTACGTGCGGCTGCGGATAACTTTGAAGCTGCAGAACTTGACGAACTTTTGTGCGAATCTGCTGATTTAAATATGCGCTTTAAGCTATCGCGTGCAACATTTACTGATCTGGTTTTATTTGCGCAGAAGATTTGTTCGCCTCGTCAAGGCGAGATGTAAGTTAGTTAAACATTGCATGTGTCTTCATAAGATATTCATAGGTGAAAGATATATACTATAAAAGCCCGAGACAAACGCCCGAGCTTTTACATGTAATTCTTCAAAAAATGTTACAAATGCATACGTATTATTTATGCCTGTAAGCTATTAACAAGTTTTTGTGCTCCGCTCTTACGTTGAGCAGCTTGGTTCTTGTGGATAATGCCTTTAGATGCTGCCTTATCCAACAGACGACCAGCACGTTTTACAGCAGCTTGAGCCTTCTCGAGATCTGCAGCTTCAACAGCTAAACGAACCTCTTTAACAGCGGTTTTGAGCTCTGAACGTACAGCCTTGTTGCGAATACGAGCTTTCTCGGCGGTAAGAATACGCTTCTTCTGCGACTTAATATTAGCCACGGTAGATCCTTTCGGTAACAATTCTTGAGGCCTCTAGTTTTGCATGAAGAAAGTGGGGTTTTCCTTCATTTGACACGGCGAGGTCAAAAAGTAAGTATATCACTTTGTAAAAAATACGCTATCATCTTAGATATGAATACTATGAAAAACAATGACACATCACATATTCGCAACTTTTCTATTGTTGCACACATCGACCATGGTAAGTCTACGATCTCTGATCGTATTCTTGAGCTTACGCATACCGTGGCTGCGCGCGATATGGAAAGTCAGATTTTAGATTCTATGGATATCGAGCGTGAACGTGGCATTACCATTAAATCTAATGCAGTGCGCGTAGCCTATAAAGCCGATGACGGTCAAACCTATCAGTTTAATTTAATTGATACACCAGGTCACGTTGACTTTACCTATGAAGTTTCTCGTTCGTTGGCTGCATGTGAAGGCGCTATTTTGGTAGTTGACGCGACGCAAGGTGTAGAGGCGCAAACTGTTTCTAACGCCAACTTAGCTATGAATGCAAACTTAGACATTGTGCCTGCAATCAATAAAATAGACCTTCCATCTGCACATCCTTTAGAGGTTAAACAAGAAATCGAAGATGAGCTTGCTCTTCCTGCCGATGACGCGGTGCTCGTTTCGGGTAAAACTGGTGAAGGAATTCACGATTTGCTTGAGCAAGTGGTCTATCTTATATCGCCACCGCAAGGCGATGTTAACGCACCGCTTAAAGCGCTTATCCTTGACTCGTATTTTGACGAATATCGTGGTGTCATTGCTACTGTTCGCATCTTTGATGGCCAAATTTCAAAAGGCATGAATCTTAAAATGATGGCGCTTGGAGATACGTTTCTCTGTGATGATGTTGGCATAAAATGTCCTTCTGAAATGCGCGTATCACAGCTTTCTGTTGGAGAAGTTGGCTTTGTTGTTACCGGTCTTAAAGATCCCGAGCTGGTTAAAACTGGCGATACCATTACGTGTGTTGAGCGTCCGTGCGCCCGCGCTTGTGAAGGTTATCACGATGTAAAACCCATGGTTTTTACGGGTCTTTTTCCTACCGATACTAAATATTACGAAAATCTTCGTGATGCGCTCGAGAAGCTTAAAGTAAATGATCCCTCTCTTACCTGGAGTGCAGAGACTTCCGTAGCGCTTGGTTTTGGCTTTAGAGTTGGATTTTTAGGTCTTTTGCATATGGAAGTTGTTAAAGAGCGTCTTGAGCGCGAATTTAACTTAGATCTTATTGCAACGGCGCCATCAGTCAATTATCACGTATTCACTACTGACAAACGCATGTTAAGCATTACCTCTCCTCAGGATCTGCCTGATGTTACCAAAATCGACCATATAGAAGAGCCATACCTTAAAGCTAAAGTAATTGTTCCGCCTGCGTATACAGGAGCTGTTATGCAGCTTGCCATAGAGCATCGAGGAATTACGCAAGACATGGTCTATCTGAGTGAAAAATCGGTTGAACTGCACTTTGACATTCCACTTGCTGAACTCATTTTGGATTTCTTTGATCAGCTTAAGAGTCGTACTAAAGGATATGCATCCCTTGATTACGAGATGGACTCATACAAAACTTCCGATTTGGTAAAACTTGACATGCTTTTAGCAGGTGATGCTGTTGATGCTTTGTCGTTTATTATTCATAAAGATAAAGCTTATGCAATGGCGCGCAATTTATGCGATAAATTAAAAGAGATTATTCCTCAGCAGCTTTTTGAAGTTCCAATTCAGGGCGCGCTTGGTAATAAGATTATTGCTCGCTCAACCGTACGTGCACGGCGTAAAGATGTACTTGCAAAGTGTTATGGTGGAGATATTTCGCGTAAAAGAAAGCTGCTTGAAAAGCAAAAAGAGGGTAAAAAACGCATGAAGTCCATAGGTTCGGTAGAAGTGCCTCAAGAAGCCTTCCTTGCCGTGCTCAACGTGGGTGATGACCAATAACGCGTTTTGCAAACTTGCATAGAGCCTGTGCTTTCCTGTTTTATTATCTATGATCCAAATTGATAAGGATATACCATGTCAAGTGATGTTGAATCTCTTATTTCTGAATATGCGCCCGCTGCCGATTTGCATGAGATTATTACTCCTCAAAAGTCTTTTTTAGATTCATGTAAGGACATGCCTTTTCTAGCAGCACCTATGGCAGGCGTTACCAACAGTGCCTATCGTATTATGAATAGGCTTGGTGGAGCTCAATATACCTACAGCGAAATGGTATCTGTAGCTGGATTATGTATGAATAACCAAGCTACGCGTGAACTATGTTTGCCACACGCCGCAGAGCCTAATCTTATTGTTCAGCTATTTGGCTCTGATCCTGTGCAATTTCAGCGTGCGTGTGTCCTCGTAAGTGAACTTTTGGGTGATAAATTAAGCTGTATTGACATAAATATGGCGTGCCCAGTTCCCAAGGTTACTAAACGAGGAGAGGGAAGCGCGCTTATGTGCGATCCTCATCGTGCTTGCGCTCTTGTTCGTGCGTGTCTGCGCGAAGTTAGAGTGCCCATCACCTGTAAAATTCGGCGTGGTTATTACATGGAGCACGAAACTGCTGGAGAGTTTGCACGAGCTCTGCAAGATGCTGGCGCATCCGCTCTTGCGGTTCATGGTCGCTTTGCTAAGCAACTCTATAAAGGTGAGGCCAATTGGGAAAGTATTAAGCGCGTTGTAGAAGCTGTTGATATTCCAGTTATTGCCTCTGGTGATGTTATGAGCGCTGAAGATGCATGGAAAATTTTGTATAAAACTCAAGCACACGGAGTGCTTATTGCACGAGGTACCTACGGAAATCCGTGGATTTTTGATGACGCGCTTAAAATTTTTAATGAAAAGAAACTGCTGCATAAAGGCAATCTATCAGAGTTGTCTGCTCCCTTAGACGCAGGTTTATACAACTCGAGCGCGTGCGAGCATAATCGCCATGCTCATATAACGGATACACATAGTATTTCAGCTCGACTCAACGCGCTTGAGTTGCATCTTCGGCTTCTTGCGGAAACTCACGCTCATATGGCGCGAGCACGCAGCTTGTGTAGCTGGTATTTATATGGTCTTTCACATGCTGCTTTGTGGCGTCAAAAATTTATGACAGCTACCACACTTGATGAGTTTTTACATTTGTTACAAGCATTTAAAGAGCAGGTACAAGCAGATACCCACGCTCCACAAGAAATGCCAAGTGAGCACTGATTTTATGATGGCATACAAGCAACGTTTGGTTGATAAAGATATTCACGAGTTATATCTGCACATTCCATTTTGTACGCAAAAGTGCGGATACTGCGATTTTGCAAGCTGGCCTTTTAAAAGTACTACCTCAGTTCCTTCTGAGTACGCAGCTGCTCTTAAAGCCCAACTCAATGAACTTAAAGCTGCCAATGTATGTGATCATACTACAACACTCTACATTGGAGGCGGCACGCCTTCGGCGTTACCTCATGAGTTACCTGACATTATTGAATGTGCTTGTGAAACGTGTCCATCATTGCGTGAGAAATCGTGTGAAGTGAATCCTGAATCTGCTTGTGATGATCTTTTATCTCATATGCTCCGTCAAGGTATAAACCGTGTTTCATGTGGTGTCCAATCTACCAATGCCGATGAGCTTAAAGCACTGGGCAGAACGCATACGCCCAAGCGCGCGCTTGAGCGGCTTTGCACGCTCAAAGCTATGGGTTTTAGGGTGTCGTGTGATCTTATGTGTGCCATTCCCTTGCAAACTGATGATTCATGGCTCAAAAGTCTGCATGATGTTATCAATTGTAAGGTAGACCATGTAAGCATTTATCCGTTAACGATCGAAAAATCAACAGCATTTTGGGCGCGCTATGCTCATACGCACCCAAAATTTAATAGTGAGGCGGTTCAAGCAGCTCGCATGGATATTGCACATGATGTGCTTGAATCGTATGGATATAAGCGTTACGAAACCTCAAGTTATGCTCAGCCAAACGAGCAATGTGACCATAATTGTGGGTATTGGAGCGCACAAACCTATATTGGACTTGGTCCTTCTGCTGCGTCTATGTTTACAGCCCAGGCTTACAGACGCTTAAAGCAGGTATGGAAAACATTGCCAAATCTTCCTTCTGATATCGTAAGAGTTCGCATTACTTGCACCGATTCTCGCGCTTCTTTTATTTGCAATCCCGAGCTTTCGCAGCGCAAAGCTTCGCTTGAATTTTTAACGTTGCCGCAAGTTCTTGCCGAGGATTTGATGCTTGAAGCACGCTTGGCTCGAGGCATTGAACCCGATGTTATCAACTATGCAGAAGAAGTGTTAGGAGCTCAAACGCTTCATGCAACGTTTGATAGGCTGATAGATTTAGGACTCATGACCTATAATCAAGGATACCTTCAAGCGACGCATAAAGGGTGGCTTTTGGGAAACTATATTTTTGAAGCGCTGCTCGATTTAGCTCCTATGGAACTTAAGTCTGTTTTGGTGCCTTAAGCATTAAACCATGAAACCATCATCAATTAAGCGTCATATAAGGGTACAATTTATAAGAATTGATAAGATATGCGATGGGAATGTGTATGGCATCGGCTCAAAAAACAAATTATTATGACATACTAGGCGTAAGCCAAAACGCTACGTCCTCAGAGATTCGTAAAGCGTTTCAACAGAAAGCCCGTAAGCTTCATCCCGATATCAATAAGGCTCCTGATGCCGAAGAACGTTTTAAAGAAGTTTCAGAGGCATATGCAGTTCTATCCGATGAGCAAAAACGCAGACGCTATGATGCTTCCTTAAACGGGAATCCTTTTATGTCACAATCTCCTTATGGTTCGCAAGATCCTTTTGCACAAGGTGGGTTTACCACGCCTGATGGTTTTGATTTGGATGATTTTTTGCGCGCAGCTGGTTTTGGATCAAATATTGGCTTTGATTTCTTTACTCAAAACCCTTCGTCTACCAGCTCGAGCGAATCGTTGCACGAGTTTGCATATCAAGATGTTGAAGGAAAAGACATTACGGTTTTGCTGCATCTAGATGATAAACAGGCAAAGCAGGGATGTACCAAAAAAATATCTTATACACATTTTGTTGCATGCGATGCGTGCCATGGACTTGGCGCTCAAGGAGAGTTGCAGACGCTCGACTGTCCGGTTTGTGACGGTAAAGGAACGCTTGAACTCGATTTTGTTATGCTTTTAGGAATGTCGTCTCATACCATGGTGTGTTCGCATTGTAAAGGATCAGGTAAACTGATTCTTAATCCGTGCCTAAATTGCGGAGGTAGCGGACGAAACCTCAAAAAGGATATGGTTGAAGTCTTAGTTCCAACTCATACGCACGATGGTCATCGCATTATTCTTCAGCATAAAGGACACGCAGGTACTTACAATAAACCTGCTCATGACTTGATTATTGAATGTGTTGTTGCGTCTGAGCGCCTTATTGCTGCAGAGCGGCTTGGTGCTCGTTGTTTAGGTTTTGTTATCCCAATTCTTGCGATTGGCTTGTATACTAATACGCTCTATTACAATTTTGTATTTCCTGCAATTCTTGTAATTATTGGGATAACCACTCTATGTAAGCGTGGCATTGTTCATCCTTTAGGCTGGTGGAGAAGCGCAGGTAAAGCGGGATATACGCCTTTGTTGATCTCGTTTTGTTTAACTGTTGTTCCTGTTGTGATACGTAAACTTTTGGGTTTGTAAATTGTTATTAAAGGTGGGGATTTATACACACTATGGCTGCACAAGAAAATTACTACGATATATTAGGCGTTGCACACGACGCGGATGCTAAAACAATCAAGCGCGCTTTCTTAAAAAAAGCTCGTCAGTTGCACCCCGATATTAACAAAGAAGCAGATGCAGAAGAGAAATTTAAAAAAGTAAACGAAGCATACTCGGTTCTCTCCGATGAACAAAAACGTGCTAATTATGATCGCTATGGCAGCGCTGATGGCCCGGCTGGTTTTCACAGTGATTATGTTGATATGTCCGATTTCTTTCGTGGTTCAGGCTTTGATGTTGACGACATATTCAGCTCGTTTTTCTCAGGTGGGGCACGTAGATCTTCTGGAGCGGCTACTTCAAACCGCGGTCGCGATATGAGCATGAACTTTACCATTACACTTGAAGAAGCAGCGAGCGGTTGTAGTAAAAAAATCGCATACGAACGTCTTGCTCCTTGTGACGATTGTAACGGCAAAGGAGCAGCTGCCGACGCTCATGAAGTAACGTGCTCGCACTGTAAGGGAACAGGCGTTGTAACACAAGTTCAGCAATCTATTTTTGGCCAAGTACAATCTCAAACGGTTTGTAATGCTTGCGGTGGTATGGGTAAAGTATTTGATCATCCGTGCGAAACATGTCAAGGCCAAGGAAGAACTCCGTCACGCGAACGCGTTTCCGTTGAGATCCCGCGCGGTATTCACAGTGGTCAAACGATGAGAGTAGCTCACCGAGGTGAAGCAGGCTTGCGTGGTGCTGCTTCAGGTGATTTACTGCTTCGTATTGTTATAGCCGAACATAAAACATTTGAACGTCAAGGTGATGACCTTTTCTGTGAGCTTACCATTGACTCCCTGCAGGCTATTATTGGCTGTAAAAAAAAGGTTTCAGGTATTTTGCCAGACGAAACTGTTGAAGTACATATTCCTTCTTCTTGTGAATATGGCCAACGAATTAGCGTGTCTGGGAAAGGTATGCCACGCCGTCAAAGTTCTGCGCGTGGCTCTCTTGTTGCAGTTGTTCGTGTTATAAGCCCTAAAGGTCTTTCAAAAGCCGATAAGGCATGTATTAAAAAACTGGTAGACGGACGAAACTAATGCAGGTACCTAAGGTTGCTTTTATCAATTTAGGTTGTCGCGTCAATCGCGTTGAAACCGACGTTATTGCCTCTGAGCTCGAACGAGCAGGCTGTAAGGTTGTTAACCAAAATGAGGCCGACGCTATTGTTATCAATACCTGCGCCGTAACAGGAGAAGCTGAAGCTAAAACACGCAAAATTGTGCGTCGTGCCGCAAATCTTGCTAACGTACCTTTTGTTGTTGCTACGGGCTGTGTTGCAAATTTACATGCTGACGAGCTGTCTTCTATTGCCGATAATGTGTTAGTTGAACGTAATAAAGCTCGAGTATGCCAGCGTGTGTTGGGAGAATTTGGCTGTATTGCAGGTTCGGTAGACGATGACGGAGATCTTGTTCAGACGCCCACGCCAACAGGCAGAATGCGTCCCGGTATTAAAGTTCAAGATGGATGTAATAATCGTTGCTCTTTTTGTATCGTTTGGAAAGCACGAGGACCTGCGCGCTCAGTGAGCTGTGAGTCTGTTTTGGCATCAGTTCGATCATCTATTGCTCATGGTGCGCGTGAAGTAGTGCTTACTGGTATTAACTTGGGCGATTTTAGAGAAACTTATCATGGATCTCGCGTTCGGCTTCCCGATTTACTACAGCTTATCCTTGATGAAACACCAGTTGAACGAGTGCGTCTTTCTTCAATAGAGCCGCCTGATGTAACTGATGCGCTTTTGAGGGTAATGGCTCAATCACAAGGAAGAATTGCTCCATTTTTGCATATTTGCTTGCAATCGGGTTGCGAGGCCACCCTTAAACGCATGAGGAGAAACTACACCGCAAGCTCATATGCTGCAGCCGTAGAAAATGCACGAGCCTATATGCCTTCAATTGCGCTTGGTACCGATTTAATTGTAGGTTTTCCAGGTGAAACTGATGAGGAATTTCAAACATCTTATGACTTTTGTGAGCGTATGGGCTTTGCTAAGATGCACGTGTTTAGGTACTCAAAACGTGAAGGTACTCCTGCAGCAAGCGCTCCCAATCAAGTTGATCCCCATGTCATGGCATCAAGAAGTAAGCGCATGCGCGAGCTTGCTTCTCGTATGCGCTATGAACAAGCAAAGAAGCTTATTGGACAAACCGATCGTGTGCTTGTCCAAGGGGTAGGCTATGGTGTTACCTCGGGTCTGTTCGACGTTCATCTAGATAAACAAGCGAGCCTTGATACCCTTATTGACGTGCGTATTTTATCTGTTATGAAAGACGCAAGCCTACTTGTTGAGCGTATCTAAGTATGCAACGTAGCTGCAAAAAGAGCACCAAATTTTGACAGGTTGGCTAACAACTGTTTTACATATGCAAAGGATGGCTATGGAAGTTATAAAAAAAGAACTTATCATTCCATGCGACATAAATCTTGCAGAACTATTTGGCACACGAGATTGTGTCCTTCGTTTGCTTGAATCTCACTTAGGCGTTTCTTTGCGCGTATACCATAATCGCTTAACTGTTGAGGGCTGCGCTTCGTCAACTGACGCAGCATTACATGTACTTCATGAGCTGATAAGCTTATTGCAACAAGATCTGCATCCCTCATCTGATGAAATTAGCCTACTTATTGACGATTATTTTCACGCAGATAAACAAGTTGAATCTTTGGATGCGTCTGTTGTATATACAAGCGGCAAAGGTATCGCTGTTGTACCTAAGACCGTAGGTCAAAAAAAGTATTGTCAGGCAATTCAACATAACAGCATAACTTTTGTAACAGGGCCTGCAGGTTCGGGGAAAACGTATTTAGCACTTGCTTTTGCACTCCGCGCTTTAAAAAATCACGAAATATCGCGCATTATTCTCACACGCCCTGTTATCGAGGCTGGAGAATCACTTGGGTTTTTGCCTGGCACCTTGCAAGACAAGTTAGATCCCTATATTCGACCACTCTATGATGCACTTATAGATTTAGAAGGAACACAAACCGTTGGTACCTGGATTCAAAATCGTACACTCGAAATTGCGCCTTTGGCGTATATGAGAGGAAGAAGCCTTAACCATGCATTCGTTATATTGGATGAAGCGCAAAATACCACACATGCGCAAATGAAGCTCTTTTTAACGCGACTTGGTTTTGGTTCTCGCTTTGTTATAACTGGAGATATCACGCAAAAGGATCTTGCTGGAACAAGTGGACTTATCTCGGCTCAAAAGATTTTAGGCAACCTTGGCGATATTGCTTTTGTAACGCTTGACAGAAATGATATTGTGCGACATAGCTTAGTTGCTTCTATTGTTGATGCCTACGATGCGTTTGAAAAGCTTGGATCTTAAGATCTCTACTAAAACTCGCGTTGTGGGGGAGTCGTAAGGTATATATTGGTATAATAGCGTGTATGTTTAACAAAACTAAAGGTGGATCATGGTGGAACATTCGTATAACTTTTATTGCGACGAAGAAGTAGACAGCATATTAGAAGAAGACGAAATGATGCATATTTGCAGCTACGTTTTGCAAGATCAACAGGTAAAACGTTCCTGTAATGTTTCGATTTCCATTGTGACAGACGAACATATTCACACGCTTAATAAAACGTGGCGCAATCAAGATAGACCAACTGATGTTATTTCCTTAGAATGTGAACGCCCCGATGACCCTGATTTAGCAAACGGAGAAGTTTGCGAATTGGGTGACATTGTTCTTGCTCCTAATTATATTGCACATCAAGCAGATTCTTTCCATATGGCGCATGAAGACGAGTGCAGACTTCTTTTGATACACGGTATGCTTCATCTACTAGGATATGATCACCTAACAGACGATGAAGCACAGGTTATGGAAGCACTCGAAGATCGCCTGCTTTTAGAAGTTGGTACAACCCGTCATGTAGGCCATGTTACGCTTACCAGACATCGTGGGGAAGAGTAGCTATGATCCCTGGCAAACATCCCACACATCCCAATTTTAGACGATCATTTTTATTTGCCATTCAGGGGTTTCGCTCAGCTATTCATCAAGAGCGCAATATTCGAGTTATGCTTGTAGCTGGTGTTATAGGATGTGTATTGGGTTTTCTCGTTTGTTTTGATGCACTTGCCTGGTGTATCTATATTTTGTGTTGCGGCTGCGTAATTTCGGCCGAACTTTTTAATACCTCAATCGAGGCAGTTGTCGACTTGGTGTCTCCGGAGTTTCATCCTCTTGCAGGGAAAGCAAAAGATATTGCAGCAGCTGCTGTTTGGGTATTATGCCTGATGGTTGGTGTTGTTGGTTTAGGCTTATACCTGCGAGCTTTAGGGTTACTTTAGAGTTTTATTTAATTGGTGTAGATCAATACAAAGGAGCAACGTTTGTGTTTACCAGCGGTTTTGTAAGTTTGGTAGGAAGACCAAGTGTTGGCAAATCAACGCTTTTAAATGCATGCTACGGAGGAAAAATAGCAATTACCTCTCGTGTGGCTCAAACCACACGAAGGCGCATGCGTGCAGTTCTTACCGATGACAACTCTCAGATTGTTATTGTTGATACTCCAGGTTTACATAAGCCTAAAGATGCCTTAGGCAAAGAGCTCAATCAAACTGCGCTTGCCGAACTTAAGGATGTAGACGTAGTTGCTCATTTAATCGACGTGTCTCAAGAAGTAGGGCGCGGCGATGCATGGGTTGCTCATCATATTCAACAGAGCTCTGCTCCTTTTAAGTTACTGGTAATTACCAAAGCAGATAAAGTTGATGCTGCAACTGTTACAAAACAACTTGAAGCGGCTTCAAAGCTTGCAAATTATGATGAAACACTGGTGGTAAGCGCACGTAAAAACTTTAACGTTGATACCTTTTTGCAAATTGTACGTAAGCATCTTCCAGCTGGTCCATATTGGTTTCCAGCTGATATGGATGTTGATATGTCCGATAAAGATTTGATTGCAGAGTTTATCCGCGAAAAAGTTCTTAATCTTACCCGTGATGAAATCCCTCATAGCGTTGCTGTTGATGTGTCGGAATTTGAATGGCATCATCATGATGTCTGTGCAATTCGCGCGCAAATCATCGTTGAACGTGAAGGACAAAAGGCTATTATTATCGGAAAACGTGGAGCGCTTATTAAAAAAATTGGCGTTGAGGCTCGTAAGGATATAGAAAAATTATTGGGGGCACGTGTCTTTTTAGATTTAGTGGTATGCGTTGTGCCTTTGTGGCGAAAAGATGCTTCGGAGATTAAAAAATTAGGCTATGTACACCAAGATTAGCCTAGCTTTTGGATTTTTTTGTCTTTTGATGTACACGGTAGGTAAACCTGACATGCTCTTATATAAAACCTATAAACCATGCATACGTTAGCGTTACACGCAAAGCACAGATTGGGTGCTCATGAATCGAAGAAAACTCATTAGAAAGCACGCGCTTATTATTGATCACCGCACTAAGCTCAAAGAAAAAGATAGAATACTCACACTTGTCTGTGATGATGGAACGCAGCGTCAAGCAATTGCAAAAGGTGCTCTTAAACCGGGTGGAAGATTTGCGGGCGTTTGTGAATTTGCTCATGAAGCTGATTTTCTCTTAGCTGAGGGTGCTTCATTAGATATTGTTCAAGAAGCTGTGAGTATTTGTCCGCATAAAACATTGCGCGAGCTCCCTGATGCTTTTGCCGCAGCCTGTGTGGTTTGTGAGCTTGCACGTTATACAACGTTTCCTGATTTGCCCAATCCCTTTATGTTTAACATTTGCTCGCGCGCGCTCAGCTTATGCGAGACCATTAATTCATATACCGCGTTGTTGGCATTAGTTGTTGCCTACACGTTTAAAGTTTTAGCGCACGAAGGATATCGACCCATCCTTTCTTCGTGCATTTACTGCGGAGAAGCTGATATTGCTTATTTTTCTGCTACTTCGGGGGGCAGCATATGTACAAGTTGTGCTCATGATATTGATGGTCTTTCAGAAATAACGCCCTCAGAAGTTCAGCTTTTAGAATTCATGTTGAGAAATGTGTTTGACAAGATCATACATAACGATTATGACCCAAAAACAATGTATAACTTAGGACTTCTGGCACATCAATGGGCAGCTACTCATTTGGACGTGCGTCTTCGTGCGTTTGAGTTCTTTCTCCAGATTTAAAACATCCCATCATAGGGGAGTAAGTTGCAATATGTGGTGTTGTTTATATGACGAAGCTTTCCATCGAATTTATACGTCTATAAATGCTATCTACAAAGCCGAAAAGCATGAAACTGTATGTATTTGGTTAACTTTCTTTGCTTTACAAGAAAAAGATGGTATTCTTTTATAGGTTCGTACCTTCAACTTGGATTGTGGTCTACACCTTGACGCTTTCCCAGTTTAAGGCAAATTTTTTACAGAAAGGTGGAAACTCCTATGGCAGTTTCAAAAGAGCGTAAAGCAGAGCTTATCAAGCAATTTGGTAAGGACGAGAAAGACTCAGGTTCTGCAAGTGTACAAGTTGCACTGCTTACCGAGCGCATTAAAGGCCTTACCGAGCATGTTAAGTTTCACAAGCACGACTACCACACTCGTCGTGGTTTGCTGATGCTTGTTGGTAAACGTCGTAACCTTTTGGGTTATATCAAACGACAAAATGTTGAAACATACCGTAGCCTTATTAAGAGCTTGGGTATTCGTGACAACATTCAATAGTTGTATAAAAAGCACCCACTTTGGGTGCTTTTTTACAGAGGGCAAGCCCTTCTACAATGGGGTAGAAGGAGATAATCGAGGATTTTATGTCAAAAGTTACCTATGAATTCGATCTGTACAACAAACACTACAAACTAGAATCAGGCGAGCTTGCAAAACAAGCAACTGGTCAATGCTTAGTATCATGTGGCGATTCTACCGTTAATCTTACCGTTGTTGTTTCAAAAGAACGCAAAAATTATGACTTCTTCCCACTTACGGTTGATTTTATCGAAAAAATGTATGCCGTTGGTCGTATACCTGGCGGCTATCTTAAGCGCGAAGCTCGTCCAACCGAAAAAGCAACGCTTACTGCTCGTATGATCGACCGTCCAATTCGTCCTTCTTTTCCTGATGGTTTTAGAAACGAAGTCCAAATTGTTGCGATGCCTTTAGTTGCAGATCAAATTCATCCAGTTGATACCATTTGCGTTATGGGTGCATCGGCGGCTATGTATACAGGTGGTGTACCTTTTGAAGGACCGCTTGCGTGCGTTCGCATTGGTCGTGATAAAACTACGGGCGAGTATCTCGTTAACCCAACTTATGAAGAGCGCAAAAACTCTGATCTTGATCTTGAACTTGCAGGGTCAGAAACATTTATTTCCATGCTTGAGGCTGGTGCCGAGGAAATTTCTGAAGATGATATGCTTGACGCTATGGCATTTGGCCAAAAGGCTATCGCAGCATTTTGTGCTGAGCAGAAAAACTTCTTTGCTAAATATGAAGCTGTTAATGGCGTATGCGAAAAGAAGAGCTACGAGCTTGATGAACCCATTGAAGAGGTTCACAATCGTGTGTTTGCTCACTTTGACGAGATGAGTGCTGCCTTAAAAGACGCTGATAAACTCAGCCGTATGGATAAAGTTGAAGCACTTAAAGCTTCAATCGTGGAAGAGTTTACAGAAGACGAGCAAGCAGAATGGGAACTTGCGATTCCTGCCGAGCTTAAAAGTCTTGAAAAACATGCTATGCGTAAAATGGTTGTAGAAACTGGTGAACGTGTCGATGGTCGTAGCGCCACTGAAGTTCGTCCGCTTATGGTAAAAGGTGACTATTTACCGTTAGTTCATGGTTCAGGCTTGTTCCAACGTGGACAGACACAAGTTCTTTCAATTGCAACACTTGGTATGCTGAGCGAATGGCAACGCCTTGACACAATAGAACCTACTGAAGGTAAGCGTTATATTCACCACTATAATTTCCCACCATATTGCACAGGCGAGACTGGTCGCTTAGGCTCACCAAAACGTCGTGAAATTGGTCACGGAAATCTTGCTGAACGAGCCCTTCTGCCCGTTATTCCTTCTGAGGAAGAATTCCCTTATGCAATACGTGTTGTCTCGGAGGTTATGGAGTCTAACGGTTCATCCTCTATGGCTTCTACCTGCGGCTCTACTCTTGCTCTTATGGATGCAGGTGTTCCTATTAAGCGTCCTGTATCTGGAGTTGCTATGGGTCTTATTCAAGAAGAAGGCAAGACAGTTGTTCTTACCGATATTCAAGGTTTGGAAGACTTCCTTGGCGATATGGACTTTAAAGTTACTGGTACCACAAAAGGTATTACCGCCATGCAAATGGACAATAAAGCTACTGGATTAACGCCAGAAATTCTACGTCAAGCCCTCAAACAAGCTCACGAAGGTCGTATGCACATTCTTGATGCTATGTTGGCTGCTGTTCCTCAAACACGTACTTCTACGAAAGAAACAGCTCCTCAAATTATCAGCATGAAAATTCCTGTTGATAATATTCGCGACGTTATTGGTTCGGGCGGAAAAGTCATTCGCGCTATTCAAGACGAAACGGGTGCAACCGTAGAGATTCAAGAAGACGGTAGTGTATTCATTTCGGGTGTAGGTGACGCTGGCAAACTGGCACAAGATCGTATTTTGGCAATTATTAAAGTTCCAGAAGTCGGCGAGGAGTACACTGGTCGCGTTGTAGGTATTCAACCCTTTGGCGCATTTGTAGAGCTCCTTCCTGGAAAAGATGGTTTATTACACATTTCTCGTGTTGCACAAGGTCGTGTTAACAAAATTGAGGACGTTCTATCCGTTGGCGATGAAGTACGCGTTCGCGTTTTAGACGTTGATGATAAGGGTAAAATTTCTCTTGACCGTCTTGATAAGCCCGAACTTGCTCAAAAAGACGAACAACATGCTCATGCACCGGAAGCACGCACAGCTCGTCCATATACCCCACGTGCTCAGCACAAACATTTTTCACTGAAAGAAGATGCTTCTGCTCCTTCTTCTCACAGACAACTGCGTCGTCATCACGAAGTTCATGACGAAGACTAACTAACGAGGTTTGCTTGTTTTTCGTTTGAATCTTTGCAGCAGTTTTAATTGGTTTAACTTTTAAAGAGTCGCATTTTTGCGACTCTTTTTTTTTACGATATTTTCATTGATAAAGCTAATTTCAGGTACAATAAACGTATGACTTTTTACTTACTTATTTAGTCATCTTAATTTACAACTTAACATATGCAGCGGCATATGATTACATTTTGGATCAATTTCTAGAGAAGGGTTTTTCTATATATGCCAAAAAAAACTAAAGCTTTAAAGATTATTCCATTGGGCGGTTTAGATGGAATTGGTAAAAACATGACTGCATTTGAATGCGGCGACGATTTAATCGTTATCGACTGTGGTCTTATGTTTCCCGATGACAATCAACCTGGCATTGATCTTGTTCTTCCAGATTACACTTATATTCTTGAGCATGCTGATAAGCTTCGTGGAATTCTTATTACCCACGGACATGAAGATCACATTGGCGCTATCCCATATTTGCTCGCCGATCTTCATCGTAAAGTTCCCATTTATTCAAGCAAACTAAGCTTAGGCTTCATTAACGCCAAACTTGCCGAGCACAAGGTTGTAAGTCCAAAGCTTTGTGAAGTAAAAAATGGTGATCGCATTCAGCTTGGTTCGTTTGAAGTTAATTTCTTCTCAATTACACACTCTATTCCTGGTGCTTTGGGAATGTATGTAAAGACTTCTGCAGGTAGCTTTTTACACACAGGTGATTTCAAATTTGATCAAACTCCTATTGATGGCGTTACAACCAATTTCAATGCGATTTGTCGCTTTGCAGAAGAGGGTATAGACGTATTACTTGCCGATTCAACGAACGCAACACGTCCTGGTTTTACGCCGTCTGAATCAAGTGTTGGGCCATCGTTGCGCCATATTATAAAAAATGCAAAAGGTCGTGTTTTTGTTGCGTCATTTTCAAGTCACATCCATCGTATTCAGCAGGTATGTGACGCTGCAGTGTCTGTGGGAAGAAAAGTGGTAGTCACGGGTCGCTCTATGATTACCAACACGCGTATTGCGCGTGACTTAGGTTACTTAAAAATTTCTCCCAATAATATTATCGACGCATTTGACCTAGATACGCTCCCAGACGACAAAATAGTAGTTATGTGTACTGGTAGTCAAGGTGAGCCCATGAGCGCACTTGCGCGCATGGCAACCGGAGATCATAAGTCCTTAACGATTACCGCCTCTGATACCGTTATCATTTCGGCCACACCTGTTCCTGGCAATGAAAAAAGTGTTCAAGGAGTTATAAACCTTCTATCAAAAACTGGTTGCGATGTCTATGACCGCAGTAAAACGTTGGTGCATGTTTCGGGTCATGCAAGTCAGGAAGAACTTAAACTCTTGCTTGCTATGACGCATCCGCGCTATTTTGTTCCCGTGCATGGTGAGGCAGTGCACCAGCGCGAGCATGCTAAACTTGCACAAAGGATGGGCATTAAACCCGATCACATATTTATCGCTGATAATGGCGACGAACTCATTCTTAAAAATCATAAGTTAAGTTGGGGAGATCCTGTCAATTCGGGCGTTATTTATGTTGATGGTTTATCAGTAACCGATGCTAATCCTGTTGTTTTCCGTGACCGTCAAAAACTCTCGCGCGATGGTATATTCTTCTGTGTTGCAACTGTTACCAATCAGCATAAATTGGCCGATGTTGAGCTGTCATGCCGTGGTGTTTCATTTAATTTGGACGACATTTCACAAGAGGCGCTTAACTCCATTAAAAACTATGTTGAAGTAAAAGCACAACATGAAAATGTAACCATAGAGTCATATCAACAAGGTATTCGTCGAGCACTTTCTCAGCTCCTGTGGTCTCAAACTCGTACCCGTCCCATGATCATTCCTGTGGTTATGGAGGTTTAAATGGCTCAGGCACAAGGAAGAAAACTTAAACGAACTAAACATACTCAACAAACAAATCAACTTTCTGCGCCAGTTCGCGATATTATAGGCATCCTTATTGCTACCGTTGCTACGGTTATCCTTTTTTCTTTGTTTATAGGAACACAAGCATTGGTTACAAAAGGCTTTAAAGATGCACTTGAATTTTGTTTTGGTGTTTGTGCTCAACTTTTGGCGTACGCTTTGTATGTGCTTAGCTATACATTTTTTACCAATAATCAGCGCATTCGCTTTTCACGAGTGTGCGTTGGGTTGGCGCTTATATTTTTGAGTCTGCTTGCTTCGGTAACACTTATTTGTATTGAGCCTTACGCAACGCGCGACTTTATCCTAAGCTCAGAAGTTTTTATGCATCAAGGTGGTATCTGCGGCGCAGCTATTGGCTGGATACTGTATGAATACTTAGGCAAAGTTGTTGGCCTTGCACTTATGTGCAGCACAATTCTTATTGGTGCTGTTATATGCGGATTACCTCTTTCAACACTACTGAATGTGCTGGTGGCATCATTACATGATTTCTGTGAACACGTGTTTCAAATCATGCAACGTCATCCTTCTGTTTTTGAGGACAATCATTATGCAATGTCGGCAGATTCGCCGCACGTTGCTTCTTCAAGGGCTCAACGTTCTCAAGATGCTGATGATATGAAAACAACATTTTTAGGCGCACGTAAGACAACCGTTCTTGAGCGCACACCTCGTGTAGCGTCTGCTGTTACAGCTTCTGAAACCAAAAATTCAACAGAAGAGTCTCAAGCTCAAAAAACAGAATTACTCAGACGCAATGTTATTACGCCAGCGGCATCTCATGCATCACATGATGAAAACGATACTCCAGGCACGTCCAAACAGCCATTTTTATCAAAACTTATACCTTTTCATACCCAAAATGATAAAGTGGTTCAACAAAAATCGGCAGAACACGTGCAAAATGATAAGGAAACAGCTGATACGCCCGCAGATGATATTCCAGAGTTCTTGCGTACACCTCATTTGGCGTCTTCGGCGCAACATATTCCTACACAGCCTAGAAATAAAGTTGCAAAAAATGCCCATGATACTGCTTGTGAAACTTCATCTGTCTCAAAAACCTTACGTGGTATGAGTGCGTCGGCTTCACGCTCAACCAAGGCAGCAGCTACTACACAAACCCACGATGCAACACCTGCGTCTGTTATGCACACCAAACAGCCTGCAGTTACGCGTCCTGGTGATAGTGACTCAGATTATAAATTGCCAAGTCTTTCAATGCTTAACTCTAATCCCAAAAGTGCGCAAAGCGCTTCGAGCACTCAAGATTTGGAAAATACTATGGAGCGCTTGCAGGGAACGCTGCTTGAATTTGGTTTACATAGCACAGTTGTCGATTATGTATCGGGTCCCCTTGTTACAACGTTTCGAGTTGAAATGGGGGAGGGCGAACGCGTTAATAAAATTCGCAATCTTGAAGACGATATTGCGCTCACCCTTGCCGCCGAAAAAGTTCGTATATTTGCACCTATTCCGGGTACTTCCTATGTTGGTATCGAAATTCCTAATGCAGTACGTCAAAATGTTTGCTTAGGAGATGTACTTCCTTTTGCAACAGGTGGTCCTTTGCAAGTTGCAGTTGGTCGTGATTCAAGCGGAAAACCTGTTATTACCGACATCTCTAAAATGCCACATATGCTGGTAGCAGGAACAACGGGCTCTGGTAAGTCGGTTATGATCAATTCGATGATTATGTCGCTTTTAATGAGGACAACACCTAAACAGGTACGTCTTATTATGGTTGACCCTAAACGCGTTGAATTTAGTGCATATAACGGTTTGCCACATCTTTATGTGCCAGTTGTTACGGAGCCACGCCAAGCAGCTTCGGCCTTGCAATGGGCGGTTTCAGAAATGGAGCGCCGCCTTAAGCTTTTTGAACGTGCAGGAGCTCGTAATATTTTGAGTTACAACAAAATGGTTAAGCAGGGCAAATTTGATGATGAAGAAAAAACCGTTGATCCGCTTCCATATCTCGTCGTGATTATAGATGAGTTATCAGACCTTATGATGGTTGCTGGAAAAGACGTTGAGGCTTCAATTGTTCGCATTGCGCAACTTGCTCGTGCAGCAGGTATTCACCTTGTTGTGGCAACACAGCGTCCAAGTGCAAATGTTGTAACTGGATTAATTAAGTCAAATATTGACTCACGCGTTGCTCTAAAGGTTTCTTCGGGTATAGATTCACGTGTTATTTTGGACGAAACTGGTGCTGAACGTCTTTTAGGCAATGGAGATATGTTGTTTAAGGATCGAGGACTTGAGCCCAAACGTGTGCTAGGCTGTTATACTTCTGATGCTGAGATTAATTCGGTCGTTGATTTTATCCGTGCGCAGGCAGAGCCTGATTATCACGAGGAGATTCTTTCGCAGGTTATTCCAAGCCAGCTTAATGCTTCGAGCTCTGGGCAAGACCGCAGTGATGATGATCCGCTCATTTGGGAAGCTGCACAAATCGTAGTTGATTCTCAACAAGGAGCAACATCAAATCTTCAGAGAAGATTAAGTGTTGGATACGCGCGTGCTGGTAGAATTATGGATATGCTAGAGGCAAAAGGAATAGTTGGCCCGCCCAATGGTTCAAAGCCTCGTGATGTACTTATGAATAAGGATCAACTTGAAGAATTTAAAACACAAGAAGCTGCTTATAAGGAGGTTTAAGAATGTCACGACCACGTTTTAGTGAAATGCTTTTTGATAGAAGACGTCAACTTGGTTTATCGATAGCACAAGCGTCTCGCGTTTTGCGTCTTAAGCCTCAAGTTTTACAGGCATTTGAAGATGGCGATTTTCCTTCTATACCCAAAAGCGGATACGCACAAGGAATGTTGTCTTCATATGCTCGTTATTTAGGGCTTAATACGCGTGTAATTGTGAGTCAGTTTAGCTGTGACTTACAAGCTTTTGAAGCAACTCATGGCGCACGAGCAACTGGAAGCGATATCGATACCACGGCGCGCATGTCATCAAGAAAGTTAAGCGGTACTATTTCTACGAAAACCCCTCAAGATTTTCAAGGCAGAAGTGGTCTTTTGCCAACATCAGGTGGATATGCAGGGGATATGCATGATTTTGCAACCACAAGTGAAGTTCATTCACGCGAGACTGGGTCAACGATATCTAGTTTGCCAGAACGTCATTACGGTCGCTATAACACTTCATCACTTATGCAATCAACGCCGCGCTCTCGTGGAAGCTATCTCGATCGTCCTTTTACTAATCGTCAATCAAGCTACATGACCCAAACAGAAAACAACCTGCGACGCAACCGTAACGCTCAACTTGAGCCTGAGGGTTATGACAGCGATTCTGTACAAGCAAGATCTGCGCTTGATTATAACTATGTTGATGATCTGCGTTATGACGCAGCTCATCCATATGAGGCTGCGTCATCGCAGATGGGACGGAGGCGTTCACGCAATATTGCGCCTGCAACACGTCCTCATGTTCAAAGACAATCCAGACGTGGTTCTTCGTCTCGTAATTCTCGTCAAGCAACAACTGAACCTCTATGGAAAAATATTATATTGTGGTTTTTCGACGATCCACGACGACTGGGAATACTAGGCGCAATCATCTGTGTGTTTCTTTTATCCTGCGTTATTATTTTCTCTATAAATTCCTGTGTTAAAAATTCGCTTTCATCAGGAAAAACTGTTACGGTTACTGCGGCAGATACGTCTTCGTCTTCAAAAAAGCAAGAGGCTGATGCTCAGGCTGACGATGTTGCTTCTCAAGCCGCTAAAGATAAAGCTGCAAAAGAAGAGGAAGAATCTCACAACAAAACCGAGGTTGAGGTCAGTGTAAATGACGGCGAAGTGAGCTGGGTTGAAATCGTAAATGATGGAAAAAGTCAAATAGCGCAACAGGTAACAGGCCCTTGGGATCAAAGCTATGTTGTTACCGATACCATTACTATTCAGGTAAGTAATCCTGGTGCAGTTCGTGTTACAAAGAATGGAACACCTGTCAAATTTGATACAAAAACTGCTGGTATTGGCTCGGTTACCATTAAGGGCACAAAACCTGATGATGAATCAGATGGAGATGATAATAATTCATCTGATGCGGCTGATTCCAACAACGCTTCCCAGAAAAAAGATGCTTCTAAAAAGAAGGATCAAAGCTCTTCTCAAAAACAGCAAAACCAGCAAAAGCAGAAAAAGCAACAAAACGGATCTTCCAATAAAAAGACTCATAACTAGTTGTTTGACTACGTTATGACCACAAGCGTAAAACTCATTGTACATGCAATTTTTACAGGAAAGGAAAGGTTATGGCCAAAGAAGCGAGTTTTGATATTGTTTCGGAAGTAAATATGCAAGAAGTAGACAATGCTTTTCAGCAATGTGCGCGTGAACTTACGCAACGCTATGACCTCAAGCAAACAGGCGCCAGCATCGAATTTTCTAAACAAGATGCTCTCTTTACCATTGAAGCTCCATCAGAATTCGTTGCTTCGCAGGTTATTGATGTTTTGCGTACTAAACTTGCTAAACGCTCCATCGATTTATCAGCACTTAAGGTAAATAAGCCACAAAGTGCTTCTGGGGCTTCGGTTCGTCAAACTGCAAGTCTTATACAAGGCATTTCTAAGGAAGTCTCAAAAAAGATTGCTCAAGATATTCGTAATTTAAAGCTTAAATGTAAAGCTGTAGTTGAGGGTGAGAAATTACGTGTGAGTTCTGCTTCTCGTGATGTTTTGCAGTCAGTTATTGCGGCTTTAAAAGAGCAAGATTACGGTCAGCCTCTGCAATTTACTAATTATCGATAAGCTTACTTTCTGTGCAGTTATTTACCCAGCATAGCCCATATTTTACGCATGTACATCCTTGTATGGCTATGCGTTATGGCAGGTTTAGCTCATTGGTTATACTTTCGGACAAAGGATTTCTTTTTTAATTATGAATACATCTAAGGACACATTACCATCAAATGTTTCTTCAACTGCTGTATCTTCCAAAGACAAAACAGCTGAGCCGTCAGGTGTTTCAAAACAACCTAAAGCAAGTTGTTTATTTGTAACACTTGGCTGCGCTAAAAATCAGGTTGACACCGACCGCATGCGTGCTCTTTTACTTAAAAGCGGTTTTGAAGAAAGCCGTGACGCTGAGTCTGCCGATGTGGTTATTATTAATACCTGCTCATTTTTGGAATCCGCTACATCTGAGTCCATTGAAGTTACCCTCGATTTAGCACAAAAGAGAACATCAGGCATCAAAAAACTGCCGATTATTATGTGCGGATGCGTTCCTTCTCGTTACGGAGCTGCTCTTGATAAAGAGCTGCCTGAAGTATCTGCATTCGTGAAAGCTACTGATGAGGACTCCATTGTGGGCATCGTATCTGATGTGTTGGGTATCGAGCATCCAACGTTCTCTTTTTCGCAAGAACTCTCTGCACGTGCACTCAGAACTATAGAAGGTACCAGCGCGTTTGTTAAAATTTCTGAAGGTTGTGATAGATACTGCGCATTTTGTGCAATACCTTTTATTCGTGGTCATTATGCCTCACGTTGTCCAGAAGAAATTTTCTCTGAAATTACCATGCTTATGGAAGGTGGCGTTAAAGAGATTATTCTCATCGGCCAAGACACAGGTATTTGGGGAGAAGATTTATCGTCACGCGGTGCGGCTTCTGCGTTAAAAAAGGATTCTGGTCTTCATGATCCTTCGTTTGCAAGCAGTTCTGCCAAAGCCGACGCACAACGCGAGCACATGAATCTTGCGTGGCTGCTCCGTGAAGTAGCGCGCATTGTTCGTCCGTATAAAGCTTGGATTCGCGTACTCTATTTGCAGCCCGAAGGTATGACCGAAGACCTCATCGCTACAATACGCGATACGCCTGAAGTTTTGCCTTACATTGATATTCCTATTCAGCACTGTAATGAGCGTCTCTTAAAGAAGATGGGACGAAGTGGTTCGGCTCCGCAGCTTCATAAGCTCTTTGCACATTTGCGTCATGAAATTCCACACATGGTACTGCGTACCACCGGTATGGTAGGATTTCCTACAGAAACCGATGAAGAAGCAGCAGAGCTTGTTGATTTCTTTAAACAAGAAGAATTTGATTATATGTCGGTGTTTTCTTATTCCCAAGAGCTTGGAACAACCGCTGCTAAAATGCGTGATCAGATCAGCGCCGACACAAAGCTCGAGCGCACACAAACACTCCGTGATACTGCGGAAGAGCTTGGATTTGCAGCAACTGCTAGACACGTCGGCGAAGTTGTTGATGTTATTATTGACAGCATCGACATGGATTCACCTGATAAAGAGCGCATTGGTCATGCTTGGTTCCAGGCACCAGACTGCGACGGCTGCGTTCATATTTTAGATACAGACGCCAATCCTGGTGACGTTGTACGTGTTAAACTTAAAGAAGCCTATTGTTATGAATTAGTGGGAGAGTTGGTGTAACACCGATGAAAAACACTCAAAACACTACTGCACCTGAATATAGAATATGGACATCAGCTAATATTGTTACCATTGCACGCGTTGTCCTTGTTCCCATCTGGGCTCTTTTAGCGTCTTATGTATGGAACAATAATGTTTTGTGCTTGATACCTTGTGATGCCATGGCGCAAACAACCCAGCAGCCTGGTGCGTGTTCGTGTTTTGACCTTGGCTCACTTATAGTGTTTCTTGTGTTTGTCATTTTGTCATTAAGCGATAAACTCGATGGCTACCTTGCACGAAGTCGTAATGAGATTACGGTTTTCGGTAAATTTTTAGATCCTATTGCAGATAAAATTTTAGTTGTGACTGCACTCATCTTTTTACTGGAAAAATCTGTTTATCCTGCCTGGATGCTCATGGTAATTGTAAGCCGCGAATTTTTGATTTCTGCGCTTCGTATGCTTGTTGCTTCCCGTGGCGTTGTGGTAGCGGCATCTGGTCTTGGGAAGGCAAAAACAGCCCTCACTTTAGTGGCAATATGCGCACTTTTACTGCGACCTTGCTTGCCTTGGGCCAATATCCAAATAGTCATTCAGTCTATTGGTCTTTTTGAATTGCTTCTTGCTGTTTCCCTTACGGTTTGGTCGGGAATTGATTATGTAGTAAAGTCCTGGAGTGTGATAACAGATGGGAAAAGCTCTTAAACAGTGCAGCTATGATCAAAATTCACAACTGGGCACTCTTGTACCTTATGTGGCTTTAGAGACACCCGCATTACCTGATAGCTATAGACAGGTTGATGAATCATCGTATCAAGCTATGGTTGAGCCCTTTGTGGGAATTTCACAAGATCTAACTGATGTGGCTTCTCAAGTCCTTGTAAAACTTAACCAAGCAGGATTAACCATGAGTACCGCAGAATCATGCACGGGTGGCATGATTTCAACAGTTCTTACAGCCGTTCCTGGTTCATCTTCGTGTTTCTTAGGTTCATGCGTTAGTTATGCCACCCCAATAAAAAAACGCATTTTGGGGGTGTCGTCAACGCTGCTTGATACTCAGTCTTTAGGTGCTGTTTCTTCGTTTTGCGCACTTCAAATGGCTTTAGGCGTTCGTAAAAAGTTTTTAAGCGATGTAAGCGTGTCAGTTACTGGTATTGCAGGACCTGGTGGAGAAGAGCCTCATAAGCCCGTTGGTACCGTTTGGATTTGTGCAAGCTCTGCTTGGCATACTACCTTGCGCTGCATTCATGCCAAAGGCACCAGATTTGCAGTACGTGCATATACCACAAAGGTTGCTCTCTCTATGATGTCTGATGTGCTTGATGAATATCTTGGTGCACAAGATGCTCATGCTTGTTCCAAAATACAATAAGTGACTGATTGTGCTTTAAGCTGCACATCTGTTGTGCTTGTGCTTTGTATTGGCTGATCTTTTCTGTTTGTGTTCCAGGTATTGTTGCATTTGTCGACCGAATGGTGGCTATTCTCTAATCGTGCAAGTTAGCGCCAAGTTATGTGCATGTTTTGTTGAGTATTATAAAACTGTAATTGACATAGAACGCATGTTCGTTATATACTGTCGGATAAATCGATATAAGGAGAAGCCATGAGCAAAACCAAGCAAGTTTCACGTGAGATACATGCAAAAACCTATGGCGAAGAACGCGATAAACAGCTGGAAACCACTACAGCTGAAATTGAAAAGCGTTTTGGTAAAGGCTCTATTATGAAGTATGGGGATTCGGGTCCAGATCTCGAAGTTGAAGCTATACCAACAGGCGCGCTTTCTTTGGATGTTGCTTTGGGTATCGGCGGAGTTCCTCGCGGTCGTATTATAGAAATTTACGGTCCTGAGTCATCGGGTAAAACGACACTATCTCTTGAAATTCTTGCTGAGGCTCAAGCTTTAGGTGGCGTTGTTGCATTTATCGACGCAGAGCATGCGCTCGACCCTAATTATGCTGCACGTATAGGTGTTGATATTGATGAAGTATTAATTTCGCAACCCGATACCGGCGAGCAGGCATTAGAGATTTGTGACATGTTGGTACGCTCAGGTGCTATTGATGTTGTTGTTGTCGACTCCGTTGCTGCGTTAGTTCCGCGCGCCGAAATTGAAGGTGAGATAGGGGAGACAACCGTAGGTCTTCAAGCGCGCTTAATGAGTCAGGCATTGCGTAAATTGGCAGGTTCTTTATCTAAATCAAAAACCACCTGTATTTTCATCAATCAGTTACGTGAAAAGATTGGTGTTATGTTTGGCAATCCTGAAACCACTCCTGGTGGACGTGCACTTAAGTTTTTCTCCTCTGTACGTTTGGATATTCGTCGTGTTGAAACCCTTAAAAAGAATAACGATATGATCGGCAACCGTGTACGCGTAAAGGTTGTAAAAAATAAAGTTGCTCCTCCATTTAAGCAAGCAGAATTTGACATTATGTATGGAACAGGCATTTCAAAAGAGGGAACCGTTTTAGACATGGCCGCAGAGCTTGGCATTGTTCAAAAAAGTGGTGCATGGTTTAACTATGGAGAACAGCGTTTGGGTCAGGGTCGCGAAGCTGTTAAGGAATTTCTTGTACAAAATCCCGATCTATTAGAAGAACTTACCAATAAAGTTAAAGTTGCCTGCGGCTTAGAGTTTGCTGACGATGATGTTGCACCTGCTCCCGTGGAAGCTGCGCCTGCAGAGAAGTAAATTATTGCCTTAAGCTTTCAGTATGTGCAAGGTATCATTGAAGTGAAAAGAGTTTGACGTGTGTACAGATAACACTACATGGAAATGGAGCGTCGAATTTCCAAAGCTAACCTGTGATACCTTGAATACTCGATCAGCGAAAAAGCGTGCAAACATTATTGTTTCTCAACCAAATGGTGCTGAGGTTAAGTTTTCAGTGCCAGTGGCAGTGGGCCGTAAGCTTTGCACGCTTACTCGTAACAAGCAATGTTTATTTTCTTCAGAGGAAGAGCTTAGAACAAAGATTGATGTGCTTTCTCGTAACATGCTTCATCAGCTCCTAGAAACGGCTCTCAACCAGCGTGATTATTCATATTTTGAACTTAAAGAAAAATTTATTCGTTTGGGGTATTCAAACAGCTTAGTACAAGAGATTCTCAGTCATGCTCAAGAAGTTGGTTTAATAGATGACCTTCGCTTTTCACGTATTTTTGTTCAACAAAAGCATGCTAGTGGTTGGGGACCAAAGAAAATCTCGTTAGAACTCAGACGGCGCGGAATAGATTCTTCGATCATCGATCAAGCATGTGCCGCTTATGGACTAGAAGAAGACGAATTTCAAACTGCTTGGCGCATCTGTCAACATAAAGTTTTTCATGCTCGTGATCCCTATGCTCAGATAGTCCGCTTTGTTTGTTCAAAAGGATTTTCTCCTTCGGTTGCTTATAAAGTTGCCAAGCGTTTATTGTCTTGTGACAAAGATGAATAGGAATGCATATAAGCATGTTTTACCATGTAGTATCAAAAGTATTGACTTAGTAAAACGCTCACGGTACTACGTGTGTGCTCATTAGAGGTAATCTGCAATCTTTCAAAGGGGTCTCGTTGAACTAAATGTTCAATTTGACCCCTCTCATTTACTTTTTTACATGCTTTGTTGGTGCTTTAACACTTGTATAACCAGCTACACATTGCATTTAGTCTCAAGAGTTAAGCTTTAAGAAGCCAAGCGGCACGCATCTTTCATGGCATGTACAAATTTCCCAACATGCCCAGGAGCATCTTGTTGGTAGTGACCAACCATTTTTACGATAACAGATCCTACAATTACTCCATCGGCTAATCGAGCCATGTCTTCTGCCGCCGCGGGGGTAGAGATACCAAATCCAATAACACAGGGAAGGTTTGTATTTTTCCTAATAAGTGCAATCATGTCGGCTAAGTTATTTGAAAATTGACTCCGTTCGCCTGTTACACCCAAGTAAATAACAATGTGTTGATATCCCTTTAAGCACACGTAACACCTGAGTAGGCGTGTAATTGTGCATAGGGAGCGCATAAACAAGGGGTACTTGTTTGTAGCGAGCCTCATCTTTGATGCGCAAGAGTTGCGCAAAACTTAAGTTTGCAGCAAGTGGCTGTGCTTCCATAAAATTCCTCCTCCACAGTCTATGGTCTATGGGGGAGTAAAACAGGTTAAGCACAACCCGAAGCACGTGCATTTACGTTGCGTTGACAACAAACGCTCATCCGCAGATTGAAGCGGCAAGCAAATTTGTTAAAAAAATACGCCCCCAACAGAAACTACGTTCTATCAAGGACGAACTTCTTAGCTTTTATGCACGTATGCAAAAAGATAAAAATCCGCGGTGCCACCTTGAATTCGCGCATGCGCTTAAGCTCTGCGCGCACTTAAAGAATACCATCATATTCCCGACAACTTACGCGTGTCTGACGTCACAGAATACTCTAGAGCCAAGATGTAAAACCAAGAACTCTATTTGACTGCGCCCTCAGCGGTCCATTTGAAAATTTGTTTCCAGCCTGATTCTCAGCATCGCAGACTCTCTGTATGGGCTTAAATTGCCGTTATCTCCGCATCAACGGTTTAGGTGCTATTCGATCGAATCATATTAAAGAACCTGTTAGTGTTTTCGTCAACTAGTTTTCCAAATGGTAACAATTGCGCTCGTAATTGTGCTTTTGCCTACGAATATATACACGTTATTTAGACGATTGTTTCGTATTACAGTTGGCATCACCTGCAGAACTAGGGCTTTACAGAGCAAAAACGTACATGTGAATGGATTTTTTTCGCGTTTTTCCTACAACACCACTCTTATATTGACATCAACTACATATAACCGTACTATAAAATAGTCTTTTGAGATATTTCTCGCAGGTCACTATGACTGCACTAACTTTGTTCGATTTGTTTTGATTATTAAATGCTGCCTTTTAACTGCAGTTTTATTATGTTTCGAATACTTGCTCTAGGCGAGATATGCCTCAAATGGCGGGCTCCGTTACGGATTCCTGAACTCATATTTATTTTCATTTGAGGAGTTTATATGGATCATATAGTTTTATTAGTTGTAGTTGGTGTTGTCTGTTTTGTCGTTGCAGCTTTGTGTGTTTATGCCTACCTTACTCAGGTGGGAACTTCCAAGCTTGAACAGGTAAAACGCGACATTTCAACAGCAGAGCAAAATGCTAATCGTATTATTCGCGACGCTGAACGCGAAGCAAAAACTACGAAGAAAACTGCGCTTGTAGAAGCAAAAGAAGAAATTTATCAGCTCAAACAAAAAGCAGAATCCGAAGAGAAACAACGCAAGCGTGACTTGCAATCCATGGAAAATCGCATCATGCAACGCGAAGAAACACTTGATAGAAGAAGCGAAACCCTAGATAAGAAAGAACATCAACTTTCTAGCCTGCAAGGTCAGCTTGATCGCAAGAAACACGATGTAGATGAGTTGTTTGTAAAACAAACTACAGAACTTGAGAGAATTTCAACGCTTACGCGTGATGAAGCTCACAATGAGTTGTTACAAAAAGTTCGCGAAAGCACGCTTAAAGAAGAAGCTCAGATTATTCGTGATTCCGAAGCCCGTATTAAGTTTCAAACAGATAAAATGGCACGCGAGATTATCTCCGTTGCAATTCAGCGTTGTGCTGCCGATCAAGCTGGCGAAATCACGGTAACTACCGTTCACATACCATCAGACGATCTAAAAGGTCGCATTATTGGTCGTGAAGGTCGCAACATTAGAACATTTGAGCAGATTTCTGGTGTTTCTCTTGTTATCGACGACACACCCGAAACTGTTGTTCTTTCTAGTTTTAGTCCCGTTCGCCGTGAAATTGCACGTGTTACCTTAGAGAATTTAATTGCCGATGGCCGCATTCATCCTGCACGTATTGAAGAGATGTTTAAAAAAGCTCAAGCTCAGGTTCGCGAGCAAGTTCAAGAAGCTGGCGAGCAGGCTGCGTTTGATGTAGGTATTCATGATATGCATCCCGAGCTTATGCGCGTGTTAGGTGCACTTAAGTATCGTACGTCGTTTGGGCAAAATGTTTTGCAGCACTGTGTTCAGGTTGGAATTTTGTGCGGCATTATGGCTTCAGAACTTGGTTTTGAAACAGGTCCTGCAAAGCGTGCTGGTTTATTACATGATATTGGTAAGGCCATTGATCACGAAGTTGAAGGACCGCACGCCGTTATTGGTGCTGAGCTTTGCAGACGCTATGGCGAAAAGCCCGAAGTTGTGCATGCAGTTGAGGCTCACCATGCAGATATCGAACCTACAACGGTACTCGATGTCCTCGTGCAAGCTGCAGACGCTATTTCTGCTGCACGTCCAGGTGCTCGTCGTGAGTCGGCTGAAAATTATATTAAACGTCTCGAAAAACTTGAAGAGATTTCTAACGCGCATGAAGGTGTTGCTCGTACCTATGCTATGCAAGCAGGTAGAGAGCTCCATGTTATGGTTGAGCCCGAGAAAATCTCCGACGCTGCAGCTACTGTTCTTGCTCATGATATTGCAAAACAGATTGAAGAAGAGATGGAGTATCCCGGACAGGTTCGCGTGGTTGTTATTCGTGAATCTCGTGCATATGATATTGCAAAATAAAACTTGGCGCGGCGCATCTGCCGCGCCACTTTTTTCTTACTTTTTACATCTATACCTGCTCATATGTCAAAAAACGTTGTGAAAACTGAGTGTTATTATGAGTGAATCACATAAAGATATGAAAGATTTTCTCGATAGCGTAGCCCCACAAAGCAATCTTCGTGTTGAAGAAAAGCTCGGATGTGGTTTTGTTCGTCTACGTATTAGAGAAGCAGAGCGCAGGCAGGCTCAACAGGATATCCGTTGCGTAGAAGATATTGTTATTGAGCTTCTTCGTAACAGTCGTGATGCTGGAGCTCGTCATATTTTTGTTGCCACCACCAAGCAGGATACTATACGCACCATAACTGTTTTAGATGACGGGGTGGGTATTCCGCAATCCATGCATGACAGGATTTTTGAAGCCCGCGTTACCTCCAAGCTCGATAGCGTTCACAGTGACCACTGGGGGATTCATGGTAGAGGAATGGCACTTTACGCCATCAAAGAGCAGGCGCAACAAGCTTATGTTGCATCTTCTCTGCCAGGTCTTGGCACGGCGCTTGTTGTACGTGTTAACACTGATAAAGTTACCGAAAAGCGCGATCAATCAAGTCGGCCGCTCTATCATGCACTTAAACAAGATTCGGGCGATACCCAATCTAAATCTAAAATAAAACAAGCGCCGACATCTGATTTTGAACTGGTGGGACCGCATAATATTATTCGAACCTGCTGTGATTTTGCCCTTCGCGAGTCAAAAAATTGCGAAGTATATTTAGGAACACCTACCGAAATCATTGCTACGCTCTATGCATTAGTCTCTAAACGTACGGATGTACAAGATTTTTTGTTTGCCGATAGCTTAGATTCTCTTCCCATCGTTGATCGTTTTTTTGCAGCAAGTGATTCTCATGAGCTTATGGATGTAGCGCACCATTGCGCGCTTGAAGTCTCAGAGCGAAATATACACCGCATTTTATCTGGACAGATTAAGCCAGTAAAATCACTTTGTTCGTATTTTCGGAAAACTCATCAAAGTGCACCTGCTCCCATTAATATCTATGACACCAAACGAGCGGTGCACTTAACACCTGAGGATAAAGCGGCGTTTGCGCGCAATTTGTCTTCAACATTTGATAAACTAGCGCAAAAATACTACATAGGCTTAGTACGTGAGCCGTCAATCGTTATGCGGAATAATAAGATTATTGTTACGTTTGACTACGACGAATCAGATTTCGTATAATTTTGAAATATATCGTGCATTACCTGCTTAAATTCGCTAAACTACTATACGTATGTTTATAGTTTATTTGATGTATAAATGGAGTCTCAACTATGGAATTTCTTAAGATCTCAACCAAATCGTCTCCTGCTTCTATTGCAGGCGCCATAGCAGGCATGGTAAAAGATGGTGTTCCTGTAAATCTGCAGGCAGTTGGTGCAGGCGCTGTTAATCAAGCAATTAAAGCAGTTGCAATTGCACGAGGTTTTTTAATTCCTGTTGGTCTAGATATTTCATGTTCTCCTACCTTTGCAGATATTAACATAGAAGGTCACGATCGCACCGCTATAAAAATTGCCGTTTTGGTGCACCATATATCACAAAATACTACACTTTAACAATCAAATATTGACGCGCCTTATAGCCGAGCAATATATTTTGAGCAAAATTTTAGTTCCTGGTGATGCTCACCATCACCTTATGTTACAAACACATTTAACAAGTCTTCAAAGCTTCAATGGAAAGGAATTTTGTGGCTAGAGCAAGCAAATTAGTAGGAAAAACATATCTTATCAAAACCTTTGGTTGCCAGATGAACCTTCATGACTCAGAGCGTGTTGCTGGTCTTCTGGACGATTGCGGAGCAAATGAAGTCGCTACGTTTGAAGAAGCTGATATCGTTATTTTTATGACCTGCTCAGTTAGAGAAAAAGCCGACACGCATCTGTATGGCGCAGTTTCTAATTTGGTAACGCTTCCACCTTCGCCGTGCGGTAAGCGCGTAATTGCTGTTGGAGGTTGCATCGCCCAGCGCGATGGCGCCAAGTTACGTGAACATGTTCCAAATGTTGATGTTGTCTTTGGTACCTCTGCACTTGCAAGCGTTCCTGAGCTTTTATGCGAAGCCTTTGAAAGCAATGATGACGAAGTATTTGTAGATACTATCGAGAAAAATCGCGGATTTTCAACTGATCTTCCTTCAAAACGTGACCAAAGCTTTCATGCGTGGGTACCTATTATGACCGGCTGCAATAATTTCTGTACATTCTGTATTGTGCCATATGTACGTGGACGGGAACGTAGTCGTGTTCTTGAACGCGTTGTTGATGAAGTGCGTCGTCTTAAAGATGATGGAGTTCGTGAAGTAACGCTTCTTGGACAAAATGTTAATTCATATGGTAGAGATCTTTACAAAAAACCTTGTTTTGCAGAGCTTTTAAGAAAAGTGGGGGAGGTAGGCATCGAACGTATTCGCTTTACGTCTTCTAATCCTAAGGATCTTTCTGACGAAACGATCGCAGCCATGGCCGAAACGCCTGCTGTTATGCCACAACTTCACTTAGCAGTTCAAAGTGGATCAACTCGAATACTTAAAGCTATGCACCGAAGCTATACCCGTGAGAAGTATTTAGAGGTTATTGACCATCTCAAGCGTGCTATGCCCGATATAGCTCTTTCAACAGATATTATCGTTGGTTTTCCAGGAGAGACCGAGGAAGATTTCAAAGAGACCTTATCACTTGTACGTGAAGTTGAATACAGTTCTGCGTTTACATTTATCTATTCTAAACGTCCTGGGACACCTGCCGCAAACATAGAAGATACAACACCGCATGAGGTTATTCAACAACGCTTTAATCGCTTAACAGATCTTATTGAAGAACTTGCCTATAAAGCAAATCAAAAGGAACTGCACACATGTGTTACCTCGCTTGTCGAAGGTACATCAAAAAAGGATTCCCGTGTTTTGGTTGGTCATAGTCCTAAAAACCAAACAGTTCTTTTCTCGCTTCCTGAAGGCGCGTCACCCCAAGACTATATTGGCAAAATGTGCGATGTCTATGTTGAAGAAGCAAAAACATGGTATTTGCGCGGTAAACTCACAGGTCAGCCTAGGTGATGATCGATGGCGTCTCCCATTATTGCCATTGTTGGCCCAACTGCCTCAGGTAAATCATCACTGGCCGATATGCTTGCGCTTAATTTTACTACCCATGTTATCTCTGTTGATGCACTACAAATTTATAAGGGTATGAATATCGGCGTTGCCAAACTGCCGCCAGAAGAGCGCAAAGCTAAGCTTGATATGGTGGATTGTGCCGAACTTGAAGAAACATATTCAGTCCAACGTTTTCAACTTGAGGCACGCGCGTGCGTGGAATCGCTTCGTGCAAATCATAAACAGGTTATATTGTGTGGAGGAACAGGGCTGTATCTCAATGCAGTTATAGATGATATGCACTTTCCTCAAGGCTCTTTTGAAAATCCTCAAAGACACTACTATGAATCTCTCGTTGAGGTTGAGGGTTCTGATTTTGTTTTTAAGTTATTATGCAAACGCGACCCAGCTTCTGCTGCGCTCATTCATCCTCATAATGTTCGTCGTGTTATTCGTGCACTTGAAATGCTCGATGATGGTATTTCCTACGCCGAACATGTAAAGGGATTACAGCGTTTGCAGCCATTCTATGCGGCACGTATATATGGACTTTCTTGGCCTCGTGAAAAGCTGTATAGCCGTATTGAAAAGCGAGTTGATACCATGATTGAACAAGGTCTTGTTGATGAAGTGGTTCGTCTCAAAGCACGCGGACTCCAGCATAGCAAAACGGCATCGCAGGCAATAGGCTATCAAGAGATTTTGTCGTATTTAGACGGAACATATTCACTTGAAATGGCTGTTGACCTGATAAAACGCCGTACGCGTCATTATGCAAAGCGTCAAATCTCGTGGTTTTCCCGTGATTCGCGCGTTGAGTGGCTAAATTGTACAACGCAATCTTTAGATGATATGTGTCACAAAATTATTAACGATATAAGCTAAGAAGACTATATGGCTCGATTTTCATTTTATAATCCACATGAAAACAGTTCGCGCGCTCTTGTTGTTGCAGTTGAAACACCATCGGCTGCCTGTGATTTTACGGCGCAAGAAAGCTTATCAGAACTTTCACATTTGGCAGAAACACTTAACATTACAACTGTTGGTAAGCTTGTCCAAAAGCTTGATGCACCTGTACACTCAACCTATATTGGTTCAGGAAAATTACTCGAGCTTAAACATATGGCACAATCATTAATGGCCGATTTTATTATCTTTGATGATGAACTGAGCCCATCTCAACAAAGTAACATTTGCCATGCTGTTGGAAAATCGTTTCAAGTTATTGATCGCTGTTCGCTTATCTTAGATATTTTTGCAGCTCATGCCACTACTAAGGAAGGCAAACTTCAAGTTAAGCTTGCGCATATGCAATATATGCTTCCTCGCCTTAAAGGGATGTGGAGCCATCTATTAGGCGAACAAACCCGTGGTGGTATAGGATCACGTTTTGGTCAAGGAGAAAGTCAGCTCGAAATTGATAGACGTCTTTCACGCGAAAAAATTGCTCACGTTAAGCAGCAGCTTGCAGCTTTAGAGACGCAACGCAAGGTTCAACGTAGTATTCGATCATCTTCACCTTTGTATAAAATTGCACTCGTAGGGTACACGAATGCAGGTAAGTCTACCTTGCTCAACCGTATAAGTCATTCCTCAACCTACGTAAAAGATGAATTATTTGCAACTTTAGACTCAACAACGCGTTCGATTACCCTTCCTGACACTCGTCGTGCAGTACTGAGCGATACGGTAGGTTTTATACAAAAATTACCCACTGAACTCATAGATGCATTTAAAACTACCTTGCTTGATGTTGTTTCAGCCGATCTCCTGCTGTGTGTTGTAGATGTTTCATCCGCTCATGCAGAAAAAGAAATGAATGTGGTTCAGTCCATTCTTAATGAGATTGGCGCAGGCTCAATCCCATATCTTATAGTGGCTAATAAAATCGATCGTATTGCATCTAACTCTTATGTTTACGCAACCGGGCATGAAGCGTCTCCATGTGTAGAGAATCTCACTCCTTCAAATTCATGTAGTGCCCACACACAGTCCAAAGAGCTTGCAATATTCAATTCAATAGACCCCACTAATGTCGCTTATATCTCTGCCGAAACAGGACAGGGGATAGAAGCACTATTACAAATGATTTCTCAGAAACTTATGAGCCAAGAGACGTATATGGTTTTACATGTTGCGTACAAGGATTCTTCGTTTATTCCTTTAATTCATACGTATGGTAGAGTAGTGCGTGAAACGTATGACGAACAAGGTACTCAGCTTTGTGTATATGTTCCTCATAGGCTTGTGGAGCGACTTAAACCTTTTGAATTGTAAGTTTTTATACTCGCATACTCATACATAAAAATATAAGAACACATAAAAGCGGTTGATGAAGCACATATATTTGTAAAGAGTGTCTTCCCATGAATGCAAGAAGATTTTTAATAAATGTTAAACCGTAAACAAGTAACGCACCCGAGGAGCCATAAGTAAGCGTAACTGATTCTTTGCGCGAACGCTCCATTTGTAATGTCATCACATACGGCTTGCTTAACCATCCTGCTAAAGCACCGCTACTATATAAGAACAGATACGGAAAAATGGGGTAGTAATCACCTGATTGAAAATAGCTCGGAGCAAACCCAAATGCTGCTGTAACGTATGAGGAATATAGACATGCAGGTAAACGCCACGTGTACTGAAAGAAGCTTATATATCCGTGCGGTATGTGATACGTGAATCCAAAGAAGCCAAGCATAACACAAAACAAAATAAACGTACCTACTTTGTCCGTAAACGAAGGCACGACTGCGCTCATTTTTACGAATGAAGCTGTTTTAACAACACGTAAAAGCATGTATGATACAAGCGTAACAACAGTTGTTGACACACCTAAACAAAAAATTATGCCGAAATTGATAGGAATATCCACAGCCACTAAAGTTGTAACTACATAAATTAAGAAAGCACATACAAGATAAACAACACAGCGTTTAATCTTATGCACTGAGTATGAGCACATCATACCTGCAAGAAAAATAAATACCCATGCAATACTGTTGCGCCATAGATCAATATAGGGAAAAATAAACCAGGTAAGTGATACACCATACAGCGATACCAAGTCATAACACGCATGAAAAGCAATCATAGATACAAGTGAAAAACCTCGTATTACATCAAAAGCTTCTATGCGTTGAGACCCATGCACACGCGTGCCTTTATGAAACAACCGCTCTGAACAAGCCTGTTACCTTACCAATAATTGTTGGATGTTTAGCAATAATAGGCTTCATTGTATCGTTTTCTGGTTGTAGGCGAATATAGCTACTTTCTTTAAAGAAACGCTTTACCGTGCATTCATTATCAATCATCGCAATGACAATTTCGCCGTTACGTGCATCATGCTGTTCTTTTACCACAACATAATCTCCGTCAAAAATACCAGCGTTAATCATAGACTCGCCTTGAACTTTAAGGATAAACGAACTTGAATCTGAGCTTATAGAAGTAGGAACCGCAAGATGATCTTCGATATTTTGTTCTGCAAGAATAGGTACACCGGCAGCTACACGACCAACAACAGGAAGAATAGTTACATTAAGCTCAACATTGTCCTTTTCAACACGATGTTGTTCACCTTCGTCTTGTACAAGCTTGGGAAGCACAAGTGCACGTGGTTTTTTAGGATCTCTACGAATGTAACCAAGATCCTGCAGGGCGTGCAAATGCATGTGCACGGTAGAGGGAGAGGCTAATCCAACCGCTTCTCCGATTTCTCGCACTGAAGGTGGATAACCATGCTCTGAAACATAGGAACACAGATAGGAATAAATTTGCTCTTGTCGTTTTCCAAGTTTTCTCATAGAACACGCTCCTCTTTTTGTAGTTAATTTAGTATAGCATGAACATTTTTAAATTACAAACATATGTTCTTAATTTTTATAAAATTATTTTTACCATACTGATCACAAACTTTTCCTCGTCTATATCCTATAAATCATTTTACGTAATGACTTTACTACCTGCGATTTTAATTAATGTCCGTGGCCTCGTGTATATATAAGTTAAGAAAAAAAGAAAGGACAAAAGATGAGCATGCACACAACCGATTTAACAGAGAAAAACTTTCACGACCTCAAACGTATTAAGGCACAGCAATTATCTTGGAGCTTAACAATTCTGTTTTCTTTTGTATTTATCACAAGTTTTCTTATCAGCGCTTTAAGCACCAACTATCGATTAGCCCATGATTCCACGCTTCTCAAAGCAAGTATTCCTTCGGCTACAATTGTCCAAAAAGGAGAAGGAATCGACTCACTAGTTAATGAGTCTAACCTCAAGTGCATTGAGCGCTCGGCAATTGAATCCTGGATCATTTCATACAATAATTTAGAAGGTTTTCGTCTACGCGAAGGTCAACTCATATATATACCAATGCAATTTTCCAACTAAAATATTCATTGACTCATCCATATTATTATCTGTACATGCAATAATGTCTAAAACCATACACAAGAACATACAGTTTCATGAATTGTTTCGAGATTGTTTACGCTTAGAGTCAAAATGATTACCTCTGTAGGTGATAAACCGTTATTATGTTACATTGATATCGGAGTTTTAATCGTTAGGAGTTGTATGCACTGCCCAAAATGTGGATGTGATGTATCTAAAGTTGTAGACTCCCGTTCCTCTGAAGGAAACGATGCAATTCGTCGTCGTCGCGAATGTATAGGTTGCCAAACGCGTTTTACAACCTATGAACGACGTGAGGAAATGCCCATTCTTGTTATTAAGAAAGATGGCACCAAGGAACCTTTTAGTCATGAAAAGTTGCGTCGTGGTCTTGTAGCGGCAACTATTAAACGTTCCATTGATCTTAATCGCATCAATCAGCTCATTGATTCTATAGAAACTGAGCTACGTGATAACGGAAAAACAGAAATCACGTCACAAGAAATTGGTATGCGCGTTCTTCAAAAACTTATTGATATAGATAAAGTTGCTTACGTACGTTTTGCCTCGGTATACAGAGATTTTAAAGATGTCGAAGAATTCAGCGAAGAGTTAAGGAGTTTATCAAATGAATAACCCTTCATCTGACACCATTCAACTTCCTATAAAACGCCTACACGAAGATGTAATTCTTCCTCGGTATGCATATTCAGGTGATGCAGGTCTTGATTTGTGTTCCTATATTGACCTTGTTTTAAAACCTTTTCAACGCTTCTTGGTTCCCACTGGTTTAGCTATTGCAATTCCAGATGGTTATGCTGGTTTTGTACAGCCACGAAGTGGTTTAGCATATAAATGTGGTCTTTCTATGCCTAATACACCAGGCCTTATTGATGCTCACTATCGCGGAGAATTGTTTGTGAGCGTCGTCAATTTAGATCCTCATAACGATATTCATATCTCAAAAGGGGATCGAATTGCCCAGCTTGTTATTCAAAAAGTTCCCGTTGTAGAGCTTGTTGAGACAGCTGAGCTTTCTTCTACCGACCGTGGCGATAACGGTTTTGGTTCCAGTGGTAATTAACCGGTAGTGTTTTTCACTATCGGTTTTTTTATGTTTCTATAGGAATTCAGAAAGGATGGAGATGGAAACATTTTTTAAGGCAAGTGAGAGAGGATCTTCTGTTTCACAGGAATGTAGAGCCGGTCTTACTACGTTTTTAGCGATGGCATATATTATTGCTGTTAACCCTGCAATTTTGGTACATGCTGGTATTCCTTTAAACGCTGCTATTACAGCAACCTGCATTGGTTCAGGTATTGTAACCATTCTTATGGGACTCATTTCAAATCGTCCTGTTGCACTTGCAACAGGCTTAGGTCTTGACGCTATTGTTGCGTTTACCTTGCCTCTTATCACTAACAACGATTGGCATACTTCTATGGCAATCGTATTCATCGAAGGTATTGTCATCCTTCTGTTAGTGTTCTGTGGTCTGCGCGAAGCTATCATGGACGCAATCCCTGTTTCATTGCGCCATGCAATCTCTGTGGGTCTTGGAATCTTCATTGCATTCATTGGTCTTAAAAACGGTGGCGTTATTGTTCCGAGCCCTGCTACCTTTGTTACGCTTAACAAAATTACCGATCCTGTTTTCATCGTTGGTGTTATTTCTGTTGCAGTAACGCTTGCATGCTATGCCCTCAAAGTTAAGGGTGCTTTGTTAATTGGTATTGCTCTTGCGGTCATTGCAGGTATTCCTTTAGGCGTTACTTCACTTCCTACGGGCTTTGTTGCTCCGCTTGATTTCTCTACCTTTGGTGCTCCTTTTATGGTTGACGAAGAGGGGACTATGGGAATTGTTAAAGCGCTTATCAATCCTGTTTGCCTTGTATGTGCATTTTCCCTTCTTATGTCCGACTTCTTTGATACCATGGGTACAGCAACCGCTGTTGCCAAAGCCGGAGACTTCCTTAACGAAGACGGTACCGTAGAAAATATCAGCGAGATCTTAACTGTTGACTCTGCAGCTGCAGCACTTGGTGGCCTTTTTGGCGCATCCTCAATTACTACATTTGTTGAATCTGCATCTGGTGCAGCCGATGGTGGACGCACTGGTCTCTCTGCGGTTGTAACAGGAGTTCTTTTCATTTTAGCGGCACTCTTTGCGCCCATCATTTCGGTAGTAAGTGCTGCTTCTACCTGTGGTGCCTTGGTTTTGGTTGGCTACCTTATGATCAGCGACACTGTTGAAATTAACTGGAGTGATCTGTCAGAAAGCTTCCCTGCATTTGCAACCATTATCGGTATTCCTTTAACCTTCTCAATTTCTGATGGTATCGGATTTGGTTTTATTTCCTACATCATTGTTGCCCTTATTACCGGCAATGTTAAGAAGATTAAACCTCTTATGTGGGTTGCAGGATTTATGTTTATCGTCTATTTCTTCCTGCTTTAAAATATCGCTTTAATTTTTACCGAATGCATGATCGGTAAATCTTAAGATTGTATGATATTATGCGCGTGTTCTCAAAGGTAGAGCATGCGCATATATCTGAAGAAAGGAGTGTTATGGGTAGAGCGGACAATGCAAAAATCATCGGCGTTGATGACCATGTATCCGTTGCACGAGCTATTCCTTTAGGAATACAGCATATGATGAGTATGTTTGGAGCTACCGTTTTGGTTCCAGTGCTTACCGGTCTTGATCCAAACTTGGCTATCATGTGTTCAGGTATTGGTACCATTGTGTATCTTTTGGTTACTCGTAATAAAATCCCTAGTTATTTGGGTAGTTCGTTTGCATTCATCAGCCCAATAATTGTTGCTACCGCAGCTACAGGAAGCTTACACACGGCATTATCGGGTGTAGTTGTAGCAGGTTGCGTCTTTTTAGCGGTTGCAGGAATTATTAAAATTGCAGGCACCAACTGGCTTAACACTTTGCTTCCACCTGTTTTGGTTGCATCGGTTATGGTTGTTATTGGTGTTGGACTCTCAGCAGCGGCTGCGCGTATGGCATTGCTTGGTCCTGATTCCAAATTTGCGGCTGTAAGTGCTTGTATTGCAGGTATTACGCTTTTAGCTGCTGTAATTTTTTCTGAACAAAAAGGAATCATTGGTACGCTTCCGGTTCTTTTAGCTATCTTTGTTGGATATATTGCATCTGCGTGTGTAGGTCTCATCAATTTTCAAGCTGTTGTTGATGCACCATGGATTGGCCTTCCACCTATTCAGACACCTCATTTTGACCCACACGCAATCGTTTTGATAGCTCCTGTTGCAATTGTGGTTGTTATCGAGCATATTGGTCACTTGCTTGCTGTTGGCGAAATTGTAGGTAAAGATTATAGAGCAATGCTTCCTCAGTCCTTAGCCGGTGACGGCATTTCAACCTGTATCTCAGGTTTCTTAGGAGGACCTCCAACAACAACATATGCAGAAAACATTGGCGTTATGAGCGTTACACATGTTTTTGCAACTCAGGTCTTTTGGTACGCTGCCGGATTTGCACTTATCGTTGGTGGTTTTTGTCCCAAAGTTGCTGCATTTATTGGAACAATTCCTGTGCCTGTTATGGGCGGCGTAAGCTTGTTACTCTTTGGCTTGATTGCGTCTAATGGCTTGCGTATGTTTGTTACCAATAAGGTTGATTTTGACGACAATCGTAACCTTATGATTGCCTCAGTTGTCATTATTTTAGGTGTAGGTATGGAAACCGCACAAATTAACATTCCACTGGGAGGCTATACCTTACCAGGCATGGCAACGTCTACCTTAGTTGGTATCCTGTTAAACGCTGTTCTACCACGCCATCATAAAGATAAAGTATAAACACGCACACAGATATTTAGAGCGGTTAAACAACTCTATATATCCGTTCAAATGCATAAAGTTTTGTGTTTGTGCCATTTAATATACTCCAGCGTACGTATCCACAACTGATACCTACGCTGGAGTTTTACATTGTTTGAACTACACCTCTATAGATTTAGCTACCTTACTACTACAAGTCCAAGTTTTGCTCGTTTATATGAGACTTACACTTTCCATGTTACGCTAAATGATATATGGGTATGTATACTGCAGTCATTTAATTGCATACATGAGGAGAAGGCATGAATACAACTACAACAGAACAAACTGAGCAACCCACGTTAAAAGATTTGGTTATTATCGGAGGCGGTCCTGCAGGTTTGTCTGCTGCTTTATATGCCCAACGCGCGCTTTTGGATATTGTAATTCTCGAACAAGAAGCGCTGGGTGGACAAATGATCGTTACCGATAAAATTGATAATTATCTAGGCGTTCCTCATATTAATGGTTATGAGTTCTCAGAAATTATGCGCAACCAAGTAAAGGACATGGATGTTCCACTCTGTATGGAGCGTGTTGACTCACTAAAACGTATTGAAAATGAGCAAGAACCACCATATTTCCTCGTACATACCTCACGTCATGTATTTAAAGCCAAAGCTGTGCTTATTGCGTGTGGAGCTACCGCAAAAGAGGCAGAATTTAAAGGTGAAAGCCGCTATACTGGTCACGGTGTTTCGTATTGTGCCACCTGTGACGCTATGTTTTATCGCGATAAACCAGTGTATGTAGTTGGTGGAGGTAATGCTGCATGTGAGGAAGGCCTTTTTCTCACACGCTTTGCTAAAAAGGTAACGCTTTTGGTAAGACGAGATGTCTTACGCGCACAAGATGGTGTTATTCGTCAAGTAAAAGAAAATCCAAAAATGCATATTGTATACAATACACGAATTAAAGAAATTGCAGGGGAGTCTGACGAAGGCTTTACATCTATTACCCTCGAAAATACCAAAACTCGCTCTACCGAAACTATTACCTGTGAGCCACATGGTATTGGTGTATTTGTATTTGCAGGTAGAAAACCTATGAACCAGCTTGTTGGTCAGTTTGTAGATACCGATAAAAATGGATTCATTAAAACTGATGATCATATGCAGACACGTACCGAGGGCTTATATGCCGCAGGCGATGTTCGCGATAAGGTCTTACGCCAACTGATTACAGCAGCTTCAGATGGCGCGGTTGCTGCAACAAGTGCTGCAAGTTATATTAGAAAACTTAAACGTACGTCTCAAATGAACGCACAGACGCACAAGGCTTAAAGGTTTATCATAAGTTTAAGCGTGTACTCTATAAAGTAAGACATAAACTGCATGTATATAACTTGGGTCTAACGTTGTAAACTAATCCGATACTAAAACATGATAATATATCTTATGTAAAGTAGTTAAACAGAAGAGGTTGAGAGGCATAGCTTCTCTTCCTCTTTTATTTCTTGGGTGAAATAGCTCAGATAAAACCTATGCACCATCGACAAAGTGACTATCAAGTAATTTTTGAACGTTAGTTTTTGTTGTTAATTCTGTTTGAGTTATAAATGAACATAACAACTCATCGCCAGCCACGAGCTTTGAATCACCTGTTGGCAATATGGTCATTCCTTCTCGATTAATTGTGATAATGCGCATATCCTGAGGAAAATTAATCTCCGCAAGACATTTATGTTCAACGCTTGAGTTTACACCCACATGAAGCGTTTGAAACACCAGTTCTTTTTTATGCGGAAGCTTTTTAGCAATTATTTCTTTATGCGAATCCACACGCATCATTTTCTGAATAGCATGGGTTTGCTCGGTAGAAATATTTTGTATCAAACGCATTGTTAAATGCTCATAAAATGGATCAACTTTGCACATATTTGCGCAGATATACGACACAATAGATACAATTGATACTGCTAAAAGTGCATTGAAACTACCAGTTAGCTCAAAAGCAAGAATAACTGCTGTAACAGGAGCTCGCACAACTGATGCAAATAATCCAGCTATGCCAAGCACAACAAAATTAACAATATAGACTTGAGGAAGTCCTAAATACGTATATGCAAAAACACCAAAAAGGCAACCTGTAAGAGCGCCCATTGCACAAAGAGGAAACAAGGTTCCTCCCGGTGCACCTGAAGCAAAACAGAATGTGGTAAAGAGATATTTACCCAACAATAAAGCAATAATCGCCGAAAGTGCAAGATTTTGCGCATGAGATAAATATTCAAAAATTTTATCTCCACCACAGCATAACGTGGGAGCATAATAAATAGCTATACACGGAATGCAGCTTGCAAAAATAAGTGGTGCATACGCATGAAATTTCTCGAGCTTTGCATAAAACGTTTCCTGAATAAAAAACATACCAGCATTATGCACTGCTCCTAAAAGCCCACAAAATACACCAAGAAGCAGGATATATGCATAATATGCATGATTAATATTTTTAATAAAGTGAAAAGCTAAAACAGGCTGGACACCTAAAATTTGAGATACTACAAAATCTGATGCAATACTTGAAATCATAGCAGCTATCAAGAGTGCCGGCTTAAATTCTTTATGAATTTCTTCGAGTGCAAATAACGTTCCGGTAAGAGGCGCATGAAAAGCTGCAGCCATACCTGCAGCTGCACCACATGTAATAAGAAGACGTTTTTCTATGCGACGACGCTTAAAAAGCTTTGAAACTGCCTTACCAACAACGGCTCCAAGCTGTACGCTTGGTCCTTCTCGGCCAAGTGACATGCCTGCAAGCGAGCACATACTCCCCTCTAAGAATTTAATGGGTAAAACACGCCACCACTTCATTGAAAGCTCGCCTTTTATTTCTGCATCAACATGAGGAATACCAGACCCTTTAGAATGTGGCTCCCAACGAGTTAAGAAACAAACAGCACAGCCTAAACACACAGCGATGACGAGCCAAAGGATTATAACTAATGGCATCTCGTGCATATAATTATGCAGCCATATTACAAATTCTTCGGCTTTATCAAGGGTAATACGGTAAAGAGTTATAGTTAGTCCTGCTAAAAGACCAACTATAACTCCTTCAACAACAAGGTCAATTTGTAAACGCCTTGAAAATTGTTTATTAAGTTCATACAGTATAGAAGATTTTGACATAATGAACGATTGTTTTACAGGATAGATCCGCCGCCATAGAAGCTGCTAAACCTAAGATAACCTGACAGAGAAACGCAAACGGGTCCTCTTGAGCTGCTTGAATGTATAAACTGATCGCCACCAACATAGATACCCACATGGTTGCATCCGTTAAAGAATACAAGGTCGCCAGCAACAAGCTGAGAAGGACTTGTTTTCCAGTTGCCTTTTGCTTTGATTTCGTCACGTTGCGTCCATGTGGTTCTGCTTATAGAATAACCCGAAAGACGGAATATGTATTGTGTAAATCCAGAACAGTCGAAGCCGCCATTAGATGGGTTATTGCTTCCCCAAATATATCGGTAACCTTTTCCTAAAAATTGGTAAGCATTGGAGACAGGACCGCCTGCATCACTGTAAGAATTTGAGTGCGAAGGAGAAGGCGTAGAACTACCACCACCACCATTATTTTGATTGTTACCTTGATTATCACTTTGAGCAGATGAATTACCAGCGGCTGGCTGAGTGTTATCCGAGTTTTCTTGAATAGCCCCCATCACGTATGCAGCCTGTGAATCAGTATTTTCTGCCTGCTTTTGGATGGCTGCCTGCGCTTCTGCGCTTAAGCTGTTGTAATAGCTTTGAGCTTCACTAAGTTTTGACTGAATATCATCAATTTGAGACTGAAGTTTTTCGCCCTGTGCTTTTTCTTTTGCCTGCTGCTCTTCCAACGCTGATTTTTGGCTGGCAAGCTCGCGCGACAAATCACGTACGTCATTAATGGTGCGTGCATCTTCTTGCGAAACAGAATCCATATAATGAATACGACTTACAAGATCTTCCATACTTGTTGAGCCCATAATAAGCTCAAGCATAGATGCAACACCCGATTTATAGCTACTCCGAACACGCTTGCTCAGTATTTCTTTTGCAGTATCAAGCTTTTGAGTTGTCTGTGTAATTTCTTGTTCTTTATCAACAATTTCGGTGGCGATCTTTTGCAGATTTCCTTCGTTTTCATCCAAACTATTCTGACAATCTTTAAGTTCTGCTGCAAGCGAATCAATCTTATCAGATGCAGCCTGGATCTCCGACGGCTGCACGGCATAAGCAGCAGTTATAGGATAGGATGAAGTTAATGTAAGGGCACAAACAAGACCAGCAGTTACAGCTTTATAACCAAGCTTGTTATTCTTGGTAGTTAGTAACATTTTATTACCTTCCAAAATATACGGACTTCACAATTAGAGTTCGATTTTTGTACGTATAGTGGTTAAGATGATACGATGCACATGAGCATAAGTCAAGCAACGGGCAGATAAATCCATATTAATTGACCTGTACAAGTGTGTACATTTCTTGGTCAAATTCCTTTTTAATAATGTCACGAGGATGCAAAAAGGCAAGCTCTAAAAGAAAAGAAAAACCGATCAGCTGTGCTCCTGTTTGCTCTATGAGATGCGCAGTTGCAACAGAGGTTCCTCCAGTTGCAACTAAATCATCAACAATAAGAACACGATCATCCTTTGTAAGTGCATCTTTGTGAATTTCAAGCTCATTAGAACCGTATTCCAAATCATAGGCTTCGCGCAAAACCTCTCGAGGCAATTTTCCTGGCTTACGAGCAGGGATAAAGCCTGCATGAAGCTTATAAGCAACAGGTGCTCCCAGTAAAAACCCACGAGCCTCGGCACCAATCACCTTGGTAATGTGTTTATCAGCAAAGTGATCAGCAATAGCATCAACAGCAGCTGCAAATCCTTCGGGATTTGCAACTAAAGGCGTAATATCTTTAAACACAACACCTGGTTCAGGATAATCTTTGATGTTATAAATAAGTGACTCAAAATCAAATGAAGACATATTTGTCCTTTCAAAACAAAAACCATAGCTAAAACATGGAGCTCTTACTTTATATCCTCTTTATGCGTGTTAAATGTTTTCTGAATCTTTTTGCGTATAAGCTGATTTCTAATAGATCCCGTAAGCGATAGGATTGTATCAAAAGCTTTCTCAAATCTTTCACGACTTTGCTTTGTTTGCTGCACGTCTACTCCACCGGCTTTAGTTGCAAAAATAACAAGCGCATGTTCAAACAGTGCTGACTCACGATTAGAAGCAATTACGTATTGCCGCAAATTTTTTGGTCCAATACTGTAATGCGTTAACTCATCACATGTTTTAATGAGATCAAAGTCTCTACTATCAACCAACTCTCTACCATGAGGTGAACGTTTAAAATCAATGAGACCAGCATCGGCTAGTTGACGTGTAAAGCTAATAGAAACTCCCACCAACTCTGGTATTCTATCTAAAGGATACAGCCTATGCGAAGGTGCTAGGATCTCTTCTTGTGTAGCGTCTGTGTCCATTCCACGTGATTGCAACTCTTGCGTACGCTGCAATTTTTCTTTTATAACCGACAACGGCATAAATTTATGTTTTTGCAGGTAAAGGATATCTTCTAAACGCTTAATGTCATAACTTGAATAAAGCCGATAACCGGTTTTTGTGCGCGCAGGCTCTATAAGGCCTTCGTTTTCTAGATACCGAATTTTAGATATGCTAATATCCGGATAACGTTCTTTAAGGTGAGCTACTACTTTACCGATGGTAAGACAAGCTTGATGTGCCATAACAATACCTATCTGCTAAGCGCAGACGAATCATGCGTAGACACATGCTTGTTAGTATGGAAAATCATACGAAACGTGCCAATTTGAATGGTGGAGCCATCTTTAAGAAATGCTTTATTGACAATAGCACCGTCAATCCAGGTACCATTAAGAGAATTGAGATCTTCTATAGTGACATAGCCTTGATCTAAAGAGGTGAAATCGATACGTGCATGTTTTCTTGAAACAGTCATATCATTAAGAAAAATGCTGTTAGATGGATCGCGCCCTATAGTAATAATTGATGTATTTAGTTCAAAAACCATGCCAGTTTGAGGACCTTTGACAATAGCAAGTGTAGGATACACTGGATCTGGTTTATCAAAGATACTCGGTGAAGTAACATCAGTTGCTGGCATGCGAAAAATCTGCGTAGATCCTGCAGTAGTTGCGTTGTTTGGTTCTTGTTGCATAGTATCCCTTTCAAAAGCAATTCATATACTATCATAGCGCTAAGTAAGGCCTTTTGACTAGACTTATCTACAGGCAATACAGCTAATTTCAACGCGAGCATCATCAGGCAGTGAACAGACGTGGGCTACACTTCGTGCTGGCGCAGGTAGATCAAAATGTTTGCGTAAAACAGCGTCAATTTCTGGTACGTCTTCAGGCGAAGTAACAAAAATAGTCATCTGTGAAATATCGGAAAGCGTGCAATTTACCTCGTCTAAAAGCTTTACAAACGTTGTAATAATCTTTTCGGTTTGTTCAGCAACACTCAAGTTTACTTGAGTGTTAGTTGAGTGTTGGTTTATAGATGATAACGCGTGGCCTTGATCTTGATCTTTATCAATTCCTGTTTGCCCCGATATAAAGATTAGACGACCTGCAGTAGTGGCTTGAGAATAAAAACCTTTGCTTTGACTGACATCTGCCGAGCTAATAGCATACTTCATTGTTTACCCCCTAGCCTTTAGTGGTTTGTAACTCACGTGCTCCAATATAGGACATATCCGAACGAACTAGATTATAGTTATTTAGAACCCTATACGAAAGGGTTAGTTTATCGTTACTGTTAACGTTAAGTTCCTCTGGTAAGCTTAAACAAAGTCTGGTGCATGCATGTTGATATGGTTGAGGCTCTACATACGCAAAGGACAAAAAACTTCTCCACATAAGACGTGCATACCGCGCAGGTACAAACAGCAAATACCAAGATTGGCTCGGATGAAGACACAAACATGTTATATGACCATCAAGTGAGATAGCACAAACGCTCCCATTCTCAAAAACAGCACTATCATGGTCTATATAATCAAGCAAAAGTTGGTCTGCCGCACTTCCATAAAGTGCAATTGGCACAAGTTTTTCGTCATAAGTTGCTATACGTACGTGAGCAAATGGCTCGAAGGTATCCTGTTTTATATGTTGCACAAAATCCATCCACATGCCAAGCGTTTGCGCGCGAGAACTAGTATCAAGAATAACGTATTCATTATCTCCACTATGTGCTATAAAAGGATACGAAATAACGCTACCGTCACCCGATAAAACACAAGATAGGCGTGTATCCCCTATTCCAGCATGATCTGTTGCACTCAACATACTTATGTACGCCTGCGCATCCACGCCAGAAATTACACGATAAAAGACGCCAGACATATCTGCTATAAAGCACTCGTGATCTGCAAGATCTTTGCTATCTGCTGCATCAGAAGATTGCTGAGGGTAGGACGCAACATGCTCAGTACCACCCTCATCGAGGGCAAAATTTGCACCTAATACCACGTGTTCGTCGTAAAGAATTCCATGATGGGTCATACTGTGTCCTTAATGTTTACTTCTTATAATTTTTAAACCTTGCGTTATGTAAGTTATTGCAGTTACTGAAGAAAAAACAACGCCAACATATATGAAGAACATACCCAACGGTACACTTTGAGCGTCAATTCCTGGCATAAATTCTAGGTTATAAAGTCCAAGTCCGTGAACGTACGGCAAACCAAACAGTGCGTCGCAAAACCCAAACATTAAACACGCAGTAGCAATTTTACCGATGTAAATTACATCAAGTGGTCGACGCTGGTAACGTTGCAGAATAAGCGCTCCACAGGCCATAATGGTATCTCTTAAAATCACAAAAACAGCTATCCAAACTGGTATTTCTCCTGTTATTACAAGGCCTAAAACGCCCGTGGCAAGCAATACCCTATCCATAATGGGATCCATGATTTTACCCAACCAACTCACCGTTTGCGTTCTACGCGCAACTTGTCCGTCTAAAAAATCAGTAACCGCGGCAATCATATAACACATGAATGCAAGAATTCTGTTGGTGCGAGAAATAAAGAGAACTAAAAAAATAAAGGTAAGAATGAGCCTACAAAAAGTTATACCATTAGCCACCGTATAAATTTGGTATGAAGGGTTAGATGAAGTACCAACCGGTGCGGTAGAATCTTCGGCAACCATATAGTTTTTAACGGTAGACTTTGCGTGCTCTTTTGTAGTATGAGCTTGTGCTTTTATAGCATGCGCCGAGTGCGCAGCTTTATCCTTCAAATAGGACGAAATCTGTTGATTGTCTAAACCAGCCTTCATAAACGATATCCTTTACGATTTAATACTAGTCTCTATTATAGCCTAGATGAATAGGTCTATGAATTTACAGTACAGATTTCTATTATTCTTTGCGAAGCTTACCACAATTTGTTACCATTGTTAAAGCTACGCGGGCGATTGGCTCAGGGGTAGAGCACTTCCTTCACACGGAAGGGGTCGTGGGTTCAAATCCCGCATCGCCCACCACTTTTTTCTTCCTTTTTACCCAGGTAAACATACTTATTTGCATAACAGTAAAATACCACCTGTCACATTTCGGTCACATAATGTAGAGGGGTCACTACGTAAAAATATAGGAAAAATGGGTTTCGCTTATACCAGCAAAACCCATTATTTTGTTCTCACTATTAGATGAAACACTTGTACAAATATCTCGGCATGAGAGCAACTTTGAACAGTCTTTTCATCAATATGAGACCGACATTAAAGCAACATTAAAAGACTGTGATATAAAAACGCACCCAGCGTTGCACCCATAAGTGGACCAACTACAGGGATCCATGCATATTCCCAATGTGATGTACCTTTATTGGCAATAGGCAAAAGCGAATGCATAATACGAGGTCCTAAATCGCGCGCAGGATTCATAGCATATCCTGTTGTAGAACCCAGACATAATCCAATAACTAAAATAAGAATACCTATGACAATTGGTCCAAGTCCGTGCTCAAGACGATTAGGCCCAAGACACAAAACACCAATGATAAGCACCGAAGTAGATAATATCTCACCAAATAAATTAGAAGGCGTGTGACGAATAGCAGGCGCCGTACAAAAGCATGAAAGAATAGCATCTTGATTAGTGGTTTGCTTCCAGTGAGGATAGAAATGAAGCCAAACGCATACGTTGGCGCACATAGCGCCCAAAAATTGTGCAAGGATAAAAGGAGGAACCTGCTCCCATGAAATCTCCCCTACGTATGCAAGTGCAATACTAACTGCAGGATTCAAATGTGCCGGTCCAAAAATTCCCGCAACGTATACTGCCAACGTAATTGCCATCGCCCAACCAGTAGCCGTTTGCATCCAGCCAGTGCCGTATGATTTTGTTTGCTTTAATTCAACGGAACAAATAACGCCCTCTCCTAAAAGCATCATAATAAATGTTCCTAAAAACTCACCTATCATAGGTAGTGTAATCACGAATAATCGCCTTCTTTCCTAAGGGGAAACGATATGTCCCACATGTTTGACAAACGGTAAAATTATACGTGAAAAAACTTGGTTTTGACCGAAATGTATGCAAAATAGAACCGCTTCACTAGGTATACAAAAAATTTGTTTTAGAACTAGGTAGTGTATGCTGTAAATTCCAAAATAATGGTGGAGAATACGGGGTTCGAACCCGTGACCTCATGGCTGCCAGCCATGCGCTCTCCCAACTGAGCTAATTCCCCATTAAGGTCTTCAAGACTTATTTATAATATCAAAACATATAATTTCGTCAACACAGATTTTTTATGCTTCAAAAATTATGCTATTTCTTCATGAGCACGAGGCACGCAAACAGATCGTATGATCGACTAGGCAACGCACTTAAAAACCTATAGAAGCCTCTAACCAAGCACTTACCATAAGTTGTACTAAGAAAAAACCCAACAGACTCTCTGTTGGGTTATAAGTCTAATGGTGGGCCCAGTAGGACTTGAACCTACAACCAAAGGATTATGAGTCCTCTGCGCTAACCGATTGCGCTATAGGCCCGTAAATACTGCAGCAAAATCATTGCAAGTACGTTAGTAGAATACGCAAGAAAACTCATTTTGGCAAGCATCAAATTAAAAATAGCTACGACTCTACGTAATTCACACGGGTTAAACAAGCTATTAAACAAGGCGAGATAATGCTAACAGCGCGCTTAAACGCTCCAATAACGCTTATACAGCCGTTAGGTACTCTATGCTTGCAATCCTTGACGCTGAGGTACAATCTCATGCACAAGATAGTCCACAACCTCATCTACAGGCACTTCTGTGCGCTCACCCGTAGCGCGGATTTTAACCTCAACACACGCATGTGCAAGAGCCTTTTTACCACAAACAATTTGATACGGAAATCCCATAAGATCGGCATCATTAAACTTGATACCAGGTCGCTCTCCTCTATCGTCTACGATAACTTCAATACCTGCTTTAATAAGACCTTCAGCCAGACGCTGTGCCACAGGCCACACCGTTTCATCGTGGACATCTAGCGGAATAACAGCTACTTCATAAGGAGCAACAGATACAGGCCAAATAATACCATGCTCATCGTGTGACTGCTCCACAACCGCTGCAAGTGTTCTGGAAACACCAATACCATAGCAACCCATGATAAAAGGCTTTTCGGTACCGTCTTCATCCATAAAGGTTGCACCCATAGCCTTTGAATATTTGGTTCCAAGTTGAAAGACTTGAGAAATTTCGATGCCGCGCGCTGATTTAAGAGCAGCAGAACAACAAGGACAGCTATCCCCAGCTTCGGTAACAATAAGGTCTTGCCACTCGTTAATAGAAAAATCTTTTCCAAGACAAGCATGACGAAGGTGATAATCTACTTCGTTAGCACCACAAATCCATTGATTGAGATCCTTCAAAGACAAATCAGCCACAACACGAATTCCTTGAGGCAAGCCAACAGGTCCAATGAAACCTTTATGCAGCCCAAACTGCATAAGCTCTTCATCAGTCATCATGTGATAATCACCAAAAAGATGGCTTGCTTTTACTTCGTTAAGGTTACGATTGCCTGGAACAAAAACTACAACTGGGTTGCCCGCTTCGTCAACAAGTGCAAGAGCTTTACGCGTGAGACGAACATCAACGTGCAAAAATTGTGCCAAATCTTCAATAGTTTGACATGCAGGCGTTTTGATTTTTTCGCACGCAGCAACCGTATCGTCTAAGACGTCTATCTTCCCAACTGCTGCTTCGGTGTCTGCGGCATAATCGCACGCGTCACAATAGATGAGCTCGGCTTCTCCTGCATCTGCCAAAGCCATAAACTCAACAGAGGTATCGCCACCTATTTGACCAGAATCAGCAACCACTGGCACGGCACGCAAACCACAACGACGAGCGATAGTTGCATAGGCCTCTTTTTCTTGCTCATAACATTCATGCAAAGATTCCTGATTGGCGCAGAACGAATAGCCATCTTTCATGATAAACTCGCGACCTCGCATCAAACCAAAACGCGGACGACGCTCGTCTCTAAATTTGTCCTGAATATGATAAAGCGTAACAGGCAAATCCTTATAGCTTTTAAGCTCATTACGAATAAGATCGGTAAACGTTTCCTCATGAGTAGGACCAAGCGCATACTCATGGTCATGCCTATCGGTCAGGCGCATAAGCTCTGGACCGTATGCACCCCAGCGACCACTTTGATGCCACAGCTCTGCATCAGTTAAAATAGGAGCAAGCATTTCCTGTGCGTCGATAGCTTCCATCTCTTCGCGAATAATGGATTCAATTTTTTGTATAGAGCGCCATGCCAAAGGCAAATACGAATATAAACCTGCAGCAGCTTTGCGTATCATACCTGCTCGTACAAGTAATTTATGAGAGGCAATATCAGCGTCAGTTGGGTCTTCCTTAAGAGTTGGTGCATAAAGTTTTGACATTCTTGCATAGCGTTTCAAGATAAATCCTTTCGCTACAGGTATATAACAGTGTTTAATTATACAAAGAAAAGCACGGACGAGCATGGTGACAATGTGTACGAGTGCATAACTTACAAAAATATCTCCTTTAGGAGTTAGCACGAGGATCTTAAACCACATACCATACCTAAGAAATAAACTAACCTGAAAAGAGAATATAATTATAAACAGTCGCCTGCTTAAAAACTTACCTAGATAGTGTCTTGCATTATTAATAAATCACTATGGTTGTTGACTTTTAAACACCAACGCAAACATACTTATAAGTGACCAAATAAATAATATCCACGAGATAATAAAAGCGACGAGAATATACTCTCTCAAAATAGTTAAGTCTAACGAATTGAGACCGTACACACACATAAGCAAACTGGTAGCTGCCATAGTCTTTGCATCAGCAATAGCATATGGCCTTACATCTATTTTATCTCTCTCTTCCTTAAGCATGGTATTATAACCTGAAATCAGCATTAACCACTTATTTCTAAACAGCTGAATGGACATAATAAGAAAAGAAATTGAGAATGAAAAGAAGACTAATGTTTCCATTGCGCTCCTAAAATACACAATGATTTTCTGCCTGTCTTACGATGCGGAAAGCTTATTATCAATTAACGGTTCTTTCTAAATCCTACATGTAAATCAGATATCTTTTGACACGTCATAACCATAACGATCCTGGATCTCCTTAAAGAGCTCAGAAACAATGTTTTCCGCAGGCACACTTCGAATTGGTTTGCCGTTTTGAAAGAGCACACCTTTATCTTTTCCGCAGGCAACACCAATATCAGCATCACGCGCTTCTCCAGGACCGTTAACCGCACATCCCATAACTGCAACCGAAATAGGAGCCTTTAATTTTGCAAGTCGTTCGGATACAACGTTAGCCATTTCAATTAAATTGACTTGACAGCGCCCACACGTAGGGCAACTTACCATTTCTGGAGTTAGTCGCCTCATGCCAAGTGAGGACAATAAATCCCACGCCACGTATACTTCCTCTACAGGATCTGCAGTTAAGGAAAGGCGAATTGTATCGCCAATACCTTGTTCAAGAAGAATACCTACGCCTACGCAATTTTTTACGGTACCCTGTCTTAGACCTCCAGCTTCGGTAACACCAACATGTAAAGGTATGTCTGGCAAGGCTTGCGATAAATTTCGATAGGTTTCAAGCGTAGTGGGAACAGAGTGCGCTTTAGCTGACAAAACGATGTCATTAAATCCACGGTCTCTAAAATGCTCAACATAGCCTGTAGCAGAGGCAATCATTTTTTGAGAAAGGGTTAAATCATCGCGCGCGTCAAATTTGCGATCCAAAGAGCCTGCATTAACACCAATACGAATGGGAATATGAGCCTGCTTTGCAGCATCAATAACCTTATCAACTTTTTCCATGGAACCAATATTTCCTGGATTGATACGCAACGCAGAAGCACCACGCTCGGCAGCCTCGATAGCTAAACGATAATCAAAATGAATATCAGCAATAACGGGAAGCGGACTTTTGTGACAAATTTCTTCAAAGCCATCTAGATCACTTTTAAGCGGAATTGCAACACGAATAAGTTCGCAACCAGCATTCATAAGTTTGTTAATTTGTTCAAGTGTTGCAGCAGCATCTGAGGTCTTAGTTGTGCACATCGACTGCACAGATACGGGTGCTCCCCCACCCACTGCAACATCTCCCACAAAAACCTGATGTGTTTTAGAACGAGCTTTCACTATACTATCTTTCTGTTGTAACCAAATTTTTAATGCACGCAGCTCACGCGCCTCTTAGATGACTTATTGTTTTAAACAGAAGCCATATCGTTTTATTACCCCTGAATAAGAGCTGCTATATCATTTCGCAGCGCAAAAACAAAAAGCAACAAAAAGAGCGCAATTCCAATGTAGGTAACAAACGTTTGAATTTTAAGCGGTACTGGCTTTCTAATAACTACGCCAATGATTTCAAAGAGCGCTTTACCACCATCTAAAGGCGGTATGGGCAAAAGATTCATACAGCCAAGTGACATCGAAATCATAGCAGCAAGCATGAAAAACTGCTGCGCGCCTTCTTCTGCGGCGCGGGCAGCCATGGTTGAGATCCCCACCACGCTTGAACTTTGTTGCACCGTTTGTAGTGCATATTGAGGCATAATCAGTCTACACACAAATTGCGTAACCTGAACAGTATACGCAGTAGCAAACTGCAAAGATTGCCCAATGCTTGGATACACCACTTTTGTTTGAGCGTGAATACCAAAAAGCTCATGGGGCTCAAGATGAGAAAAATCAACTGTTGAGCGCACCTGTTGCCCATCGTGCACATATTTCATTTCAAAAGAAGCTCCGTCTTTCATTTTATCCGACAAAACGCGAACAATATCAGTCCATGAGTGTACGGGCTCACCATCAAGCGCCACAATTTTGTCACCAGTAGATAAACCAGCATTTTGTGCAAGAGAATTTGCCTCAACGTTACCTAAAACATTGGAATCAACCGTAGTAGTCACACCTGCCAAGCTCAGTGTGGCAACAAGAACCACAAACGCAAATACAATATTTACACATGGCCCTGCTGCAAGAGCTACAAATCGTTTGATAAAACTTTTACCCGTATACGTACGCGCTTTTTCGTCTAGAAAAAATTGATGAGAATCAGAAAGCGTATAAGCACTACCAGCTGGTTTTACCTTCTCGGGCAAAAAATGATGTCCTGTATCAAAAAGCGTTAACATCTGATCGTCACGTGCAACAGTGGTATATATAATGTCTTGTTCACTACAACTAGAATCGCTCGTCGCTTTTTGTATTGAAGCCCAATCGGCCAACACGGCTAAAAGCTCATGCGCATACGCAGTACTACATCCAAGTGCCTCGGCACATGCGCCGGCTGTTGTGCGTCCTTGTGTATAAACAAAGATAAGACACTGCTCTAACAGTTCATCATCAACATGCGCCATGCCGCAGATACGTGTATATCCACCAAGCAACAAAGGAGTAATGCCAATCTCGGTTCCCCATCGTTTGAGCTTATAGGACCATCTATATTTACAGGGCATGCCGATAAAAAATTCGGTCACGCGCATTCCAAACAGGCGAGCAGCAATAAAATGTCCCGCTTCGTGAATAGCCACAAGAAACGACAAGACAACAGCTCCCCAGAATATAGGCAGTATAATTTGAAGGACTAACGACATACATTCTCCGAAACTAAGATAGATAAGTTTGTGCGCACATACGTGCCTGCGTGTCTACTTCGCGAAGTTGTTCAAGCGATTCAACGGGTGCAGGCTCACATGTTTGCATCGTTTGGGTAACAATACGTTCGATATCTAAAAATGAACAGCGACCTTCTCTAAATGCTTTATTAGCAACCTCATTTGCAGCATTCATAATACATGGCATGGTTCCACCCGTTTTACCTGCTTGTAAAGCAAGTTTTAGGCAACCAAACGTTGTGGTGTCAGGAGCTGCAAAACTAAGGTCAGAAATAGTTCGCCAGTCGGGTAACTTTGTTGATGGCGTATCCCAACGATTAGGATAGCTGAGTGCATATTGAATGGGAATACGCATATCAGAAGGTCCAAGCTGAGCCTTTGTTGTGCCATCCTTAAATTGAACCATAGAATGAATCATGCTTTGTCGGTGGATGACAACATGAATGTCATCAATTGGCAGCTCAAACAGACGCGTTGCCTCCAAGACTTCTAAGCCTTTATTCATAAGTGTTGCCGAGTCAATCGTAATTTTTGAACCCATTTTCCACGTAGGATGACGAAGTGCATCGGCGGCAGTAACTCCGGCAAGCTCAGCACGCGTTTTAGCGTAAAACGGTCCCCCTGAACAGGTAAGCCAGATATCGCTTAGCTCACGTAAAGACTCACCTTGAAGACATTGAAAAATTGCGCTGTGCTCAGAATCAACTGGGATAAGCTTCCCAGGCTTAACAAGTGGCATAATGAGATCGCCAGCTACAACAAGCGATTCCTTATTAGCATAAGCAAGTGTCTTGCCGCATTTGAGGGCATGATAACCCACTTCCATGCCTGCAGCTCCAACAATGGCACACACAACAAGGTCGATTTCGTCTCTTTGAACAATATCAAGGAGCGCTTGAGAACCAAATTCGCACGAACACGTGGCAGGAAGATCATCCAGAACGGCATCATTCTTATGCGTTTCATCAACTACGACAACGTGTTGAGCGCCACACGTATGCGCCGCTTTAACAAGTGCGTCGCACGAATTATATACAGAGAGCGCAACGACATCAATCTTGTCGCGGTGTTGAAGACATACATCAAGCGTTTGAGAGCCAACTGAACCCGATGAGCCTAAAATTGCCACACGCAAGCGTTTATGAGCGTATTCATCAGATGAAGATGAATCAAACTGCTGAGAAGAATTTGTAGTAAATAAACTCATATAAGACCACCTAAAACAAGCAAAAAATATGCTGCGGTGCACCCAAAAAGCATGGAATCGCTGCGGTCAAGCAAACCACCATGACCAGGCATTATAGTGCCAGAATCTTTAAGGTGCACCGAGCGTTTAATACGAGATTCAAACAAATCGCCTATGACAGAAACAATACCCACAACTAAACCGCAGATAAGAGCATATCCAAGTGAAATATGAACAAGTCTAAAATAATAAATACCAAACCACACCGCAACAGAGGCAGCAAGACCACCATAAAACCCTTCGATACTTTTATGCGGAGAAATGGTAGGTGCAAGTGGATGCTTACCAAAATTACAGCCTACAAAATACGCCGAAATATCATTTGCCCAAACCGAACACATAACTACAAGGGTTAAAACAGCAGCATTAAAATTTGGCTGGCTACACCTTAAAAGTACGATATGTGAAAAAAGCAGTGAAGTATACATGGGAGCAAAAAAACTCAGGGCGGTATCAGCTATCGTAACATGCGGAGACGCAATATAAAACACACTTAATACCAACGCATAAAGTATTGCCGTACCCAAAAGAAGCGTATACGAATTAAAAAGGGCTAATATTGGAAAAAGCAACGCAACAAATAATCCCACAAAATCATAAGGATTATAGTGCGCAAGCTTAATCATATGAAAAAATTCTGAGCAGCAAAGCCAGGCCATAGCTGCAATCGCAAATGCAGTACTCGTAGGATCGGCATAAATACAACTCACCACAGCAACCGAGTATAAAACACCTGAAAATACACGAAGTAAAAGCTTTTCGGTCCATGCACGAGCACGTTGCGTTTTGAGCTCGCCTTTTTGTCTAACGGATTCTTTTTGGCTGCGTCTTTCTTCGAGCTTCTTTATACCACGCTCTAAGCCAAGACCAGATGTAAGACGCGAGTGCATCTCTTGCTCTGATTTATGAGCAGAGCCTCTTTTAGTAAAAACGTGCAATTTATTCACGAACGAACACCCCCAAATCGGCGCGTTCGCTCTTGATATGATTTAATTGCTCGCAAGAAATCCCATTTAGTAAAATCAGGCCATAACGTTTTGGTTATATAAAGCTCAGAATATGCAATTTGATACAACAAATAGTTTGACAGACGCATCTCACCCGATGTGCGTATAACCAAATCAGGATCAGGAAGGCCGCTGGTATAAAGATACGACGAAAGCACTTCTTCATCAATATCTGACGGCTGAAATTTTCCATCTTGTACCTGGGTAGCTATGCTTTGAGCTGCCTGCACAAGATCGTAACGTCCACCATAATTTACTGCCAACGCAAATACCATGCCCGTATTATGCTGAGTTTGTTGGAGACCTTGTTTAAATACCTTACGCGTAGTTGCAGGAAGAGCGTCAATATTGCCAAAGAAACGCAAACGAACATTTTCTTGCGCAAAAAGAGGTAACTCCTTAACCAAAGTGGTAGCAAATAAATGCATAAGCAGGGTAACTTCGTGCTGGGGACGTTTCCAATTTTCGGTAGAAAACGCATAAACGCTCAGCACCTTAATTCCCAAACGAACCGAAGCAGTTACAATTTCTTTAAGCGAGGAAACTCCAGCTTTGTGGCCTAAAGCTCTATCCAAGCCACGCGCCTGCGCCCAACGACCGTTTCCGTCCATAATAATGGAAACGTGCGAAGGCAAACGATCCAACGCAATATCAGATAAACTCGTATCGTCTGGCGGACAAGAAAAATATGATGCTAACTCTTGTGAAATAGACAACTAAATCTCCATGACCTCTTGTGATTTAGCTTTAAGCATTTCGTCTATCTTTGCTACAAAGTCATCAGTAAGCTTTTGGATAGCCTTTTTTTCGCGGTTGACATCGTCTTCATTAAGCTCTTCGTCACGTTCTGCTTTATTATTAGCATCGCGACGAGCATTCCTAACAGCAACTTTTGCGTCTTCTGCATATTGCTTACATTCTTTTACGAGCTCACGGCGACGCTCTTCTGTTGGCTTAGGAAACGGCAAACGAATGGAAGTTCCATCATTACTAGGCGTTATGCCTAAATCAGAAGATTCAATAGCTTTTTCAATAGCTTTAAGCGAAGACTTATCCCAAGGCTCAACAACCAACATTGAAGGCTCGGGAACCTTAATGCCAGCAAGTTGCACAATTGGAGTAGGCTGACCATAGTAATCTACCCGAATACCATCAAGTACTTGAGGATTTGCACGTCCGGTACGAACCTTAGAAAAATTATTCTTAAGTGCATCAATACATTTAGTCATGTGTTTTTGTGCTTGATCGGTATATGCGCTCATATATCCTCCTCATGTTGTTGTCTATGCGACCACGAAAAAATTCCTATAATATCTGCGTGCTAAACCTACTTAGACGTGTCTTCACAAACAACCGTGCCAACGTTTTCGCCCTGTAGTGCACGATCAAAAATACCCTTTGCATCAAGATTGAAGACCATAATAGGCATATGATTATCGTTACATAATGCAGTTGCTGTAGAATCCATAACTTGCAATTCCTTTTTAAGGACATCCATATAGGTAATTTTGTCGAATTTCTTTGCGTTGGGATTCTTAACGGGATCACAATCGTAAATACCGTCGACTTTAGTTGCCTTCATAAGAACTTGTGCGCCAATTTCGCAAGCGCGCAAAGCAGCTGCTGTATCGGTAGTAAAGTAAGGATTTCCCGTACCAGCTGCAAAAATGGTGATACGGCCTTTTTCCAAATGACGTATTGCGCGACGTCGAATATAAGTTTCTGAAACCTGATGCATTTCAATTGCGCTCATAACGCGACATTGCATATCGTTATGCTCAAAGGTATCCTGAAGCGCAAGCGCATTGATAACAGTTGCAAGCATACCCATGTTATCGCCTTGAGCACGATCCATACCTGCGGCTGCGCCAGAAAGACCTCTAAAAATATTGCCTCCGCCAACTACAACTGCAATTTCGAGCCCTGCATCATAGGCAGGCTTAAGCTCGTGCGCTATATGCTGAGGAACAACAGGATCAATACCAAAGTCTTTATTACCCATAAGGGCTTCACCTGAGAGCTTAAGAAGAACGCGCTTATATTTGTAAGCCGACATAGTAAACCTTTCCATATAAACGTATATGCAAAAAAGCCGCATATATCTGTGCATCACATGTAATGCATGTTTTTCTCATTTTAACAGAAGAGCACGCTTGCTCAGTAGGGAATGTACGCAAAGCAAAGAAGTTACAAAGAAATGAGCAAGAAAAAACCCGACTTATCAAAGATAAATCGGGTTAATATCACGTATACAAAAGATGAGAGAACTTATTCTTCACCAAAAGCATAACGAACAAATGAAACGATCTTGATAGAATCATCACCAACAGACTTGCCTACTTTTTTAGCAAGTTCAATAACCGTTACGCTTGAATCCTTAATGAATTCTTGTTCGCTTAAAACGCTTTCTTTAAAGTATTTCTCAAGTTTGCCTTCAGCCATTTTTTCCTGAATAAATTCAGGTTTTCCACTTGCCGCAGCTTGAGCCATGTAAATGCTCTTCTCATGAGCAATAACATCAGCTGGAACATCTTCACGACGTGCACTCACAGGTGCCGATGCCGCTACTTGCATAGCAACATCGTGAGCAAATGTCTTGAACTCTTCGCTTTCAGCAGTTTCGGGTTTGTCAAAGCTAAATTGGCAAATATCTGCAAGCTTTCCACCAAGATGGATGTAGCTGCTCAAGCAACCATCCTCAGCAACAACACGCTGGAAACGAGCAACCTTCATGTTCTCGCCAATAACGTGAATCATTTCGGTTAATTCATCGGCAACCGTAGAATTATCCAAAGGACATGCTTTAAGAGCTTCAACGTCACTAGGATCATGCTGTGCAACACATTGAGCCAGTTTATTTGCAAAAGAAGTAAACTTAGGGTTAGTGCCTACAAAGTCTGTTTCACAGGTAAGCTCCAAAAGTGCACCAGTTTTACCGTCTTCAGAAACATAAGCAGCAATGGTACCTTCATTCGTATCACGACCAGCGCGTTTAACAGCCTTTGCAACGCCCATCTTGCGAAGTACGTCTACGGCTTTTTCGATGTCACCCTCGGCTTCTACTAAAGCTTTTTTACACTCCATCATAGGCGAGTCGGTCATTTCACGGAGTTGTTTAACCAATGCTGCGCTAATTTGTGCCATGATTTCTCCTTTATAGGATTAGAGTCTACAATACTACTACTCAGAAACAGATTCTTTATCTGAAGAATCTTCTTGTGTCTTTTCTTCTTGACTACCCTGCTTCATTTCTTCCTCAGAAATTTGTTCTTTACCCTTACCAGCAAGAACAGCATCAGCAACAAGTTCGCACATAAGATTTACCGAACGAATTGCATCATCATTAGCAGGAATACCATAATCAACTACATCAGGATCAGAGTTAGTGTCAAGCAATGCAACAACAGGAATGTGAAGACGATTTGCCTCACGAATTGCAATTTCTTCACGCTTTGAATCTACAATAAAGAGCGCCTGAGGAAGTGCATGCATATCACGAACACCACCAAGATTGCGCTGAAGCTTTTCGAGCTCTTTACCCAACACGGCTTGCTCTTTTTTAGGAAGCGCAGCCATACGACCGTCTTCTACCATAGCTTCAAGCTCTTCCATACGATCAATACGTGAACGCATGGTTACAAAGTTAGTAAGCATACCACCTAACCAACGCTGATTGATGTAGGGCATATCACAACGTTTTGCCTGTTCAGCAACTGCCTCTTGAGCCTGCTTTTTGGTGCCAACAAAAAGAATACGGCCTTTTTTTGAAGCGCAATTTTTAAGGAAAGTATATGCTTTATCTGCATTTACAACAGTTTGTTTAAGATCAAGAATATAAATACCATTACGCTCGCCAAAGATGTATGGCTTCATTTTTGGATTCCAGCGACGGGTTTGGTGTCCGTAGTGGCAACCAGCTTCGAGAAGCGTACGAATATTAATCTTTACAGCCATAATAAAACCTCCATTGGTTGTTCCTCCGTAAGCAATCATCCCTGAGCACTACTTTAAATTTGGCTGAATTTAAAGCACCAGAGCACACAAGTCCTGCTTACGTGTGTATTTTTACACTGCACTCTTGTACAGCAACAATAAAGTATACCAAGCTCCACACGTTTTTTCTATACTTATTTTTAGCCACTACTCAGCTCCATATGTTGCGCATAACCGCCAAGAGCGTCCACGGTTCAAGGCGGGGTGCATACGTTTCAAGCACGTGTATACCAATCAAAGATTACGCGCGCGGATTTGCGCGCCGCGCTGCGTCTTTTAACGCATTAACAGATACATGTGTATATATCTGTGTAGTTGCTAGGCTTGCATGTCCTAAAAGCTCCTGCACACTGCGTAAATCTGCACCATGCGACAACAACTCGGTTGCAAACGAATGACGCATCGTATGAGGAGTTGCCATTACTTGAAGATGACTTAAGCGCATGTAGTGCTCAAAGACGTATCTTAGAGCTTGATCGCTCATAGCCTTACCACGTGTTGAAATAAAAACGTGTTGATTAGTTTGAGATTGCCCTTGATTTTTTTGTTTTGATAACAAAACTGGTCGCGCGTTTGTTAGATATATATGCAAAATACGAGCACATTCGGGATATATTGGCACAATACGCTCTTTTGAGCCTTTACCAAAAAGCCTCACCTGCTTTGAATCAAACGATATATCAGAAACGCACAAATGAGCAGCTTCAGATATACGACAACCTGTTGCATAAAGTAACTCCAAGAGGGCGCGGTCTCGTAAACCGCATACCGTATCTTCTTGGCATGTGGCAAGTAACTTTTCAATAGAAGATTCACTTAAAACATGAGGAAGTGTTTTGGGAATCTTTGGACTTGCCAGTGCTGCCGCAGAATCTTTTTTGGTGAGTCCTTTACGAACAAGCCATTTATACCACGCTCGAATAGCAGATAAATGTCTATTAATGGTACGCGAAGCGTAGCGAGCTGCATATAATTGTGCTAAATATGACCGTAGCTGTTTATGTGAAATATCTAAGAGATCATAGGAATTTTTTATAAGCCAACGCACATACGCTTTAAGATCTGTTTCATATGCGCGAGTTGTATTCTCCGATAAATTTTGAGTGGTCATAAGATGCTGAATAAACGATTCCATAAGCTGCTGCACATACGCAGAATATGCATCATCACCTGGTCTTATATCACAAGAGTTTATAACGTGCGAAGAATTAATCTCTACATTTTCACTCGTTTGAGAAGATATAGCATCACCCATGCAACACTCACCCACATATATTGTTTAAAGTTGCGACATCTTGTACAACACTTTCTACAAGGAGCTCAGGATGATTTTGAAGGTAGACACTAAGATCTGTTTCTGCACGAAGTGCGTAGGCTTTATATCTATCTGCTTTTGATTTAATGGTATGCTCAAGCACAGGCATAAGACCAAAATTAACATGCATAGGCTGATAGGTGCTTGTTTGAGGATTGGTTGCATAAGCTACAAGAGAGCCAAATGCACCCGTAACAGGTAGCTGTATAGAAGGGTGATCCATAAGCTCACAATAGGTATTAAGAGCAGCCAACAAACCCGATGCTATAGCCTCTGTATATCCTTCTGTTCCTGTAATTTGCCCAGCAAGACGTATCTTGGTATGCGGAATCTTAAATGTGGTATCCAGGCATTTTGGAGCATCGACAAAAGAATTTCGGTGCATAACTCCATAACGGAAAAATTCTGCTTCTTCAAGGCCTGGAATCATACGAAACACGCGCTTTTGTTCTCCCCAAAGCAAGTTTGTTTGGAAACCCACAAGATTATAAGCCGTTCTTTGAGAGTTTTCACTTCGCAATTGGCACACGGCATACGGTCTTGTAAATGCTGCGCCAGAAGTATTAATGTGCAAATGGGGATGGTTTTTTGGATACGAAATTCCAACGGGTTTTAAAGCTCCAAAACGCAGGGAATCAACTCCTGTTCTTGCAACTTCTTCAACAGGTTGACATGCAGAAAAAAGGTCTTTTTGCTCAAAATCTTTTGAAATAGCTCGCTTTGCATTGATAAGCTCATGATAAAAGGCAAGGTACGCATCCTTGGTAAACGGGCAGTTAAGGTAGTCACCTTGTGCAGCTGATTGAGTGTCACAAGCGCAACTGTGCGCATACCGTGATTGCTTAAAAACAAGGTTAAAATTTATACTTTCAACATCAACAATAGGAGCAGCGGCATCAAAAAACGATAATGATGAAGAACCAAGATAAGAAATAAGCTGATTAAAAAGGCCGTCTGAACAAAGAGGACCTGCAGCAATAACTGCGTTTCCTTGGGGAATGTCAACTACTTCTTGATGATGTATTGTTATAAAGGGATTTTGTTCAAGCGCGCACGTGACCAAGCGCGAAAAAACGTCGCGATCAACTGCCAGTGCCCCACCAGCTGGAACTTGAGCTTGAAAAGCAAACTTCACCAGATACGAACCCAGCATTGAAAGTTCGTGTTTTAATAAGCCTGCAGCGCTTTCTAATTTAAGACTCTTTAAAGAGTTAGAACAGACAAGTTCTGCAAAGTTAGGACTATGGTGAGCAGGGCTCATTTTTGAAGGTTTCATATCATAGAGATCAACATAGATGTGTCGAGCTGCAAGCTGCAAAGCACATTCGCTACCAGCTAGACCTGCTCCTATGATAGTTACGCGCGGTTCCATGTGTACCTTTCTCAAAATGAACTTATAAACTCTTACCTTATGTATATAAGTTTAGCGTAATTTATTCTCAAGTAGAGAACCTACAAGCTATCTTCGCTCTTTTTCCCATAGTATAGATACGCTTGAGACGTTGGAGAAAACCGTCCATCAATTAAGCGTTTAACTAAACCCTGTGCTTCAAAATCGCCCAAGGTAGAAAGAATCGTTATAATCTGTTCGTCGAGCTGCTGCGCTAAATCATCTGCACGCATAGGATTTGCAAATAATGCAGACATAATTTTACCTAAATGCGGCTTGAGAGATTCACAAGTTAAGCGTAGCGAATTGAAATCCAAACTAATACGTTCCTCAAGATCTTTTTCTGAGGTAATGATCGCTGCTCCGTTAGCAATAAGAGCATTCGTACCATTTGAAAGTGGAGAAAAAATTGAACCTGGACAAGCATACAACATACGATTTAATTGAACGGCGGTTTCGGCAGTGCTCATGGTACCCGACTTATGATTTGCTTCACAGATAATAAGCACACGCGATAAAGCAGCAATAATCTTATTTCTTTTTGGAAACGCATAACGCTTTGGCGAAGATCCCCATGTTTCAAGCGCAACAACACAACCTCTACCACTTTTTGCTTCTTCAAAAATGTCTATTGACGATGATGGATATATTTTATCGGCTCCACATCCCGAAACAATACAAATGTTTCCTTGAGCATCAAGCGCAGCACGCAAGGCAGCATAATCACAGCCTTTCGCACCACCTGAAACTACTGTTAAACCGCACTCCGCAGAAATACGTCCTGCAAGCTGAGCTAAAGATTTTCCATAAGGAGTGGCATCACGAGCGCCAATAATAGATATGCACGGTTTTTGTAGGACATCTGGATTACCTATTCCATACAAACGCTGAGGAGGATGTTCAAGGTCGTGTAGTGCGCAAGGATAGCACGAATCTGCGTCCGTAAGCTCCCAACGTGCAGCATATGCACTCTGCACATGCGTACAAGATAAAGCCATGTTGCGCTCGGACATACACACTTGTTGCATTACTTGTGGCTCTATGACGGCAGATAAGTTATTGTCTATGTTCACACATCTTCTCATAAACTCCCTTTTCTATTTCTAAGCATACAAGCTTCCAGCATGTCCTCAACTTCAACGCGTTCATGTTCTGCCAAGTCTGCTATCGTTCGAGCAACATGTACAATGCGCGACAAACCCCTACCCCCAAGTCCTGTTCTCAACGCTATTTGGTTAAGCTTAGATTTTGCTTCAGGCGACAGAGCTTCACACGCAATAGCTTTATTTTTTAATTGGTTTCCACCCGATTTTTGATCCATAACAGACGAAGCCCGCGAACATGCGCCACCTAAAGCGTTCTTTAGTTTCTCTTCACGTTGAGCTCTAAACGCACGAGCTTTTTCTACCATTGCTTGCATTTGGGCAGATGAAAGACCCTGTACACCATTAAGGATTTTTTGCGGTGAGGGACGTTGTATATCAATACACATATCGATACGATCAACTAAAGGTCCACTCAGCTTAGATTGATACTTTAAAATTTTTGCCTCGGTGCATACGCATTCATGATCACTATCACCTAAATATCCGCAGGGGCAAGGATTTGCAGCAGCAATAAACATAAACTTACCAGGAAAAACATACACACCTTCTGCGCGAATAAGACGCACTTCACCCTCTTCAAACGGTTGGCGTAAGGTTTGTAGCACATTCGAGGCAAATTCTGGTAATTCATCAAGAAAAAGTACACCTGTGTGAGCAAGTGATATTTCTCCTGGTAAAACCGGTCTTCCTCCACCTATAAGTCCCGCAGTTGATATAGAATGATGCGGAGCCCTAAAAGGTGGAATTCCTTGAGAAAGCAAGTCTAAAGGAAGTCCGGCTACCGAGTGAATAAGCAAAGCTTCGTCTTTCTGTGCAACACTTAAAGGTGGAAGAATCGAAGGGATACGTTGCGCAAGCATTGTTTTACCTGCACCTGGAGGGCCTATCATCAGCAATCCATGATTGCCTGCTGCGGCTATCACACATGCACGTTTTGCAGCTTCTTGGTCTATAACGTCTATAAAATCATACGTATGCACAGATTGGCGTTGGCGCTTTTTAAGAACCACCGCACTTGTATCGCTACATTTTCGCATAAGCCAAGGAATACCATTCATAAATTCGCTTAGACGCTGACAGTAAAGCGTATGCTTGGCATGTATATCGTTTACGCTTAAAGCTGAACAAACCACCATTTTATGTAAAGCGCGTGCTAATTTATAGTATGCCATATACCCTCGTATAGGACACACGCTTCCATCCAAGGCAAGCTCACCTATAAATAAACACTTTTCAATATCGGCTAAAGGCATCGAGTGCGTTAGATAGAGCAGTGCCACCGCAATTGGTAAATCAAATCCAGCTCCCGTCTTCCTTATTTCACCAGGTGAAAGATTGATAGTGATATGCTTTCTGGGTAAATTAACACCTATGCTTTTAAGCGCACAACGCACGCGCGAGCGAGATTCTAAAACCGATATATCAGGATTTCCCACAAGCGTTATCCCAGGAATACCACTTGAAGTAGAAACTTCAACTTTAACTGGAATTGCTTCTATTCCTCGCAGCATAGCCGTGTGAATGGTAACAGCCTCACTCATAAGGCCCGTCCCATTCAAATGCAGACTGTATATGTCTTAGCTGAGCATGCGAATCATCTAAAATTGCCAATGCAATAACATCAAAACGTATGTTTGCGCACATAGGATAAGCAGTGTTATAACTACGAGCCAAGGCAATATAGCGCGCTTGTTTTTGTTTATCAACAGCAATCTCGGGAAAAAGCTCCCCTGATTTGTTCTGCAAGCGTGTTTTTACTTCAACAAAAACAGTCTCATCACCCTTTGAGGCGATAATATCAACTTCGCCATCTGGGCATTTCCAATTACGATCCAAAATTTCAAAATCCTGCCGTTCTAAAAAACAACAGGCAAGATTTTCACCCAACGTGCCAAGTTCCTTGCTAGTTAAAGTGTTAACTGCGGACTTGCGCGGAGTTTTTACCGAATCGTTGGTTTTTTCTTTCGTCTGTCTCTTATCGCGTTTTGTAGCTTTTTGCTTATGTGATCCACAAGACTCGATAGAATCCGCAGAAGCTATCCTTGATCCAAAATGTTCCTTCATGCTGCCTTCTTTCCTGAAGCTTTGCCTAAAGGATATTTTGAACCTACAAACATACACAAAACTTGGCGCTAACTTGCAAAAAAATATTTGTAGATAAATTAGAAAAAATAGTCGTATCCAAATGAAAACCGCACTACATAGATTATCAAGCAACTGTAAAATGTTTACAAAATGATGTGCGATGTACAGGACTTAAACCATAGGTCTTAATTGCATCAATATGTGCTTTGGAACCATAACCTTTATTTTCAGCAAAATGATATTGAGGATAGCGCGTATCCAAATCTTGCATAAGACGATCACGAGCAACCTTGGCAACTATTGATGCGGCAGCAATAGAAGCAATACGGCTATCACCTTTTACCAGCGTTTTCTCTTTGGGATGTGCGTGAATAGGATTGCCATCAATCAACACACAATCTGGCTCAAGACCAGTTTGCAAAATAGCACACTTCATGGTTTCGCGTAGGCAAGAAACAATACCAAATCTGTCAATATCCTCAGGACTTGTAAATGCAATTCCAACCGCACGGGCATGCGCACGAATTTGTGCATCTAGGCGCTCACGTTCTAAAGGGGTTAGTTTCTTTGAATCGTTAAGACCCCAAATGTGAGGCTCTTGGGGAAGAATCACCGCAGCTACTGCCAAAGGTCCAGCGAGAGGGCCACGTCCAACTTCGTCAACACCAATGATGGTGCCCGCTCCACCTAATTCCTCTTGAAGCACATACATGTCATTAACACGAGCGCGCTCCTTGCGCTCTAACTCATAACGCTTGACAGCTCTTGTAACTGCTGCTTGTACGCTCTTACGCTCGTCATGTGCATAGTGCTCAATTACCGCATTGAGCTCCTCAAAAGGCGTCACGCGCAGAACGGTAATAATATCTGAACATGTGGGTGTCTTTGTTTTACTCACACCCTGTTCAATTTGTGTGTGAGATGTTACATTATCCATGATAAGCTTTCATGACGTACCTGGTACCTGGTACGCGATACATAAAGGGATAGACACATTTTCGCGCTTATACCAATATAAAATAAAGGCGATAACAAAAAAGCCACCCGAAGGTGACTTTTCATGCGGCTTAGCTTAGCGTTTCTCGCGAATGCGTGCTGCTTTTCCAACACGATCACGTAGATAGTAAAGCTTAGAACGATTAACGTCACCATGACGTACAACCTCAAGCTTTGCAATCTTAGGTGAGTGAAGCGGGAACGTACGCTCAACACCTACACCAAAGCTCATTTTACGAACAGTAAATGTTTCACGCGCGCCTGCACCGCTCATACGGATAACGTCGCCTTGAAACACCTGCTCACGCTCACGTTCACCCTCTTTAATACGATAGTGAACTTTAACATTGTCGCCAGGAATTACGTGTGGCAAATCTTCACGTATTTGCTGACGCTCAAGTGCTTGAATGTAATCCATTACACATCCATTCTCTAGAGGTGCCGACACATGTGAACGACACATAGCTATACATACAGATTTAAATAGTAGCGCACAATTTAGGTTCAAAGACGATAAAACTAAAAATATATGAAATCCTTCGCAATATACACATGGAACCGCGCGTAACTACGACGGATGCACACGTAAAATGCGTGCATCCTTAGACATTACAACACAATGAAACACGTTTAGCTGCGTGGTTGTTTCTTTAAAACACAAGGAGACGCATGTGCACAAGACGAAAAACGGTACAACCTTCATACAAAGATTGTACCGAATTTACGCGGTTATGGCGCGCGTGCACAGAATCAAAAGAGCTGTTATCTCTTACGAGGCTCGCAAACTGTGATTACACACAGCAACTATTTAACCTGTGCAGGTCCGCCATTAGAATTGATCTTAGCCTGCGCTCCTGCCAAACGAGCAATAGGAACACGATAAGGCGAGCAGGATACATAATCTAATCCAAGGTCATAATACATCTGGATAGATTGAGGATCTCCTCCGGTCTCACCACATACACCACACACGATAGTTGGATTAGCTTGGTGACCACCCTTAACAGCTACATCAACCAATTTTGCAACACCTGAATCAAGCGTTTCAAATGGGTTACTCTTCAAGATCTTTTTATTAAGATATTGAGGAATGAATGCAGACTCAACGTCATCACGCGAGAAACCAAATACCGTTTGAGTAAGGTCATTGGTACCAAAGCTAAAGAAGTCTGCATATTTACCAATCTCATCTGCCGTTACGGCTGCACGAGGAAGCTCAATCATGCATCCAACAGGAATGTGGAGTTCAACACCTTCTGACTCGGCAACAGCTTCAACAACATCTTCAATTTGGCTGCGTACAAGCTTAAGCTCTTCAACGGTAGAAATAAGCGGAACCATGATTTCAGGACATGGATTAAACCCTTCTTTTTTAAGACGTGCAGCAGCGCCTGCAATAGCACGAACTTGCATGTCGTTAAGCTCGGGATACACAATACCCAAACGGCAACCGCGAAGTCCCAGCATAGGGTTAGCTTCTTGGAACGAATCAAGACGAGCAAGGTGTGCACGCATAGCTTTAAGAGTTGTGTCGTGCTCACCGCGTGCTTCAGCATGTGCAAGCTGTACAGCCACTGCGCGTGGATCATCCAAGAACTCGTGCAGAGGTGGGTCAAGCAAACGAACGATAACATTTCTGCCGTCCATAGCTTTAAACATACCAACAAAGTCCTCGGTTTGAACACGAAGGAGCTGACCTAAAGCTTGTTGCTTTGCGCCATCGGACTCAGCCAAAATAAACGACTGAATAATTTGTTTACGCTCGCCCAAGAACATGTGCTCAGTACGATCCAAACCAATACCATCGGCTCCAAAATCAACAGAAAGCTGTGCGTCAGCTGGATTATCAGCATTGGTACGAACACCAAAGATGCGCCCACGAGATGCATCACGGCGGACATCATCTGCCCATGTAAGAATGGTTTCAAGGTCTCCTGTAAGCTCAGGACGAGTTAGAGGAACCTCTCCGAGAATAATGTCGCCTGTTGTTCCGTTAATGGAAATGACATCGCCCTCATGAAGAACCACGCCAGTACCACTAATTTCTACTTGTTTGGCTTTTGCATCAATACGAAGTGCTTCAGCACCACAGACACAAGGAGCACCCATACCACGTGCAATTACAGCTGCATGCGAAGTTTTTCCACCATGAGAAGTTAAAATACCTTCTGCCGCAACCATACCACGAAGGTCATCTGGAGTAGTTTCCCAACGTACAAGAATGCAAGGCTTCTCGATATTGTGATAGTGAACTGCAGCGTCAGACGAGAATACAACAGCACCTACTGCAGCACCAGGTGAGGCATTCATACCTTTAGCAATGACGTCAACTTTTGCTTTTGGATCAAATTGTGGGTGAAGCAGTTGGTCAAGTTGCTCGGGCGCAACACGCATAATTGCTTGCTCGCGAGTAATACGGCCTTCGTCAACCATTTGAATAGCAACACGAAGCGCGGAAAGTGCAGTACGTTTACCAACACGAGTTTGCAGCATCCAAAGTTTACCTTGTTCAATGGTAAACTCGATATCCATCATGTCGGCATAGTGATCTTCCAAGATCTCAAAAACATGGAACAGCTCTTTACCAGCTTCTTTAAGTGCAGGAACTTTTACCAAATCGGCAATGGGCTCGGTATTACGAATACCTGCAACAACGTCTTCACCTTGCGCATTAATAAGGAAGTCACCGTAGCGCTCATTGGTACCATCGGCAGGATTACGCGTAAAAGCAACACCAGTTGCAGATGTTTCGCCTTTATTACCAAAGACCATAACCTGTACGTTAACAGCAGTACCAAGATTATCATCAATCTTATTTTGCTTACGATAAATGCATGCACGCTCATTCATCCAGCTTCCAAATACAGCTTGTTCGGCAAGACGAAGCTGAAGATATGGATCTTGTGGGAAGGAAGCTTTACCGTCAGGAGCAACCTCGGGGTGAGCTTGAGAATCAACGTTTTTAGCAAAGATTTTCTTAAATGTCTGCGTAAGATCTTTAAGATCTTCTGCATTAAGTTCGGTATCTAAGCGAACGCCTTTTTCTTCCTTTTTCTCATTGATAGCATCTTCAAACAAGTCACCATCAATACCCATAACAACGTTTGAGAACATCTGAACAAAACGACGATAAGAATCCCATGCAAAACGCTCATTATTGGTTTGTTTAATTAAACCTTGAACAGAAACATCGTTAAGACCAAGGTTTAAAACAGTATCCATCATACCAGGCATCGAAAAAGGAGCACCTGAACGTACTGAGACAAGCAGTGGATCTTGAGGATCACCGAGTTTTTTACCCATTCGACGTTCAAGATCTTTACGAGCAACATCAATCTCGTCCAAAACACCTGCTGGCCACGTATTGTTATGCGTAGCATACGCAACACATGTTTGACAGGTAATAGAAAAACCGGGAGGAACAGGAAGACCAATATTTGCCATCTCGGCAAGATTGGCACCTTTACCACCGGTTATCCATTTTGCTTCATCAACGGAAGCACCGGCAACTTCGGTAACGTTATTACCGTTTTCATCATTACCAAAACGGTATACGTGCTTTTCAGCCATAAAACACCCCTCATTTCGCCTGGTTGAACACATCGTTGATTGATGTGTTTATATCCTTATCCTTTATACACGTACAAGCTTGTTCAAAACGAGCATGCGTATAAACACTGTTTTTGTAACAAAATTTATTGTACTGGTTACACAGCAAAAGGTATTATGTGTTCGATAAGCGGAATGTTTTTTTCTGTAAATAAATCTATAACAACAGATTCCAAAAATTACGCTATACTAAGAATCGATTTCGCAATTTTTGCCTAAAAAATCCTTATATAAAAGACCGAAGTTTTTAATTCGTTTTCCGTTTTGCAAACAGGCGTGGAGCTGTCTTAAAAATTTTATGCTATTTTTTATGAACCAATGAGCGTATAAAATCTATCTCGGGCATATGAAATATCCACGCACAGCCAAAGGTAGTTATAAGTGCAGGTACACCCGAAAGTACCAATAAGCCCAACACATAAACTAAACTGACAGGTACATGAGAATCAAATAACAAAGCCGAATGGCCTGAAAGCCAAAAGATAATTCCACCTACCAAACATCCTGCAACCGCACAGAAAAATGAACGTAAACAAGATACAAACAGCGAAATACATGAAAGCTGGTGTAGCTTTGTAAAAAGCATTATAAAGGAAAGAACGTCTACCACTATAAACATGACAGAGCTTGAAAGAGCAACCATGCACAAACCAAAAAGAGGCGTGAGATATATACAAAATGCAATTTGGATTACCGATGCCACAAGCACAGAGAATGCATAATATTTCATGGTGCGCAGAGATGAGCAAATTTTTTGCAAATACATACACACACCGTACGCAGGTAAACTAACCGCTAATCCAGCCAAATATAAAGCGGTATCTTGTAATTGTTGTGGACTAAACTTTCCTGCAGCCATAAGGTGGATAAGAGGTAAAGCATACATAATAAGAAACAGAGAAAACGGTATCATTAAAAACAAGATTTTCTGCGTACCCGTTTGTATACCTGTGCAATATGACTTCATATCATGTTTTGCAATATCATATGAGAGCTCGGTAAACATAGCTGTAGTTATAGGTACTGCAAGAATTGCATAGGGCAAGGTATACCAAAGACGTGCATAAAATGCTATGGATGCACCCTCGGCACACACCGAAAGAGCTGAGCTTGTTTGCACGGATACTGTTACAAATGATCCAGCCATAACAACCAAAGACGGAATGCCTATGGAAAGCGTATCTTTAAGTGCGGGATCTTTAAGATCAACGTGAAAACGCAAACGAATACCTTGCTTAATAAGAGAAGGAATTTGAAGCACAACTTGAATTAATACACCAAGTGGATTACCAAGGGCTAATATAATAAGCGCTGCTACAGGATATGAATTTACCAAAAATGCATAGGCTAAAAACGAAGCAATGGTTACAAAGTTATTAAAAATGGGTGCCGCACTACTCCAAAAATAGTCGCGTTCGGCGTTAAGAATACCAGAAAAAATAGAGCTCAATGCATAAAGTAATACTTCTATAACAAAGAACTTAAAGAAATACACCGCCAACGCCGTGTCAAAATCGCTTCGTGCTGAAAATGACTGAGTATAAACAACCTGACCTGCAAAAATAAAACCAATGACGGTAACGACCGCCATAAGAATAACAACCAAAGACGTCAAATTAGAAGCGTATTCACTTGCCTGGTGTATTCCAGATTTCTTTTTAACGCTTAAATACACGGGAAGAAAAGCAGTTACGAGCATTCCGCCAATTACCAATTCATAGAGCTGATTGGGTAAATTGTTAGCAACAGAATAGCAACTAGCAATAACGGTAGCACCAAGTGCATATGCCTGAGCCCACGTTCTAATAAAACCTGTTATTCGGCTTATAATAACGAGCACGCTAATGAGCGCCGCGCTTTTCCCAAGTTGCTGCTCTCGGTTTTGGGAGCTTACATCAGAGGAAGACTGCTTGTATGTTTCCATATAAACCTTTCAAACATATAAACCTTGTAACATCAGTATCAAAACGTAGAGATCTATATGCACGAATAATCAAAATGCATCTGCCGTAGCTTATGATTTTAATGCATCGTGGCAAATATCTTCAAAATGAAACTGAAAATGCGTTTGTAAATCACGTGGATTAAGTTTAAGCGTAATACCTCGTTTGCCGCCAGAAATCGTAATAAGATCAAACAACAATGCCGTTTCATCAATAATAGTGTAGAATTCTTTTTTCATGCCAATAGGACTACATCCACCGCGAATATAACCTGTAAGAGCTTCTAGATCTTTGACATGTACCATTGACAAAGATTTTTCTTGCGAAACTTTTGCAGCCTTCTTAAGGTCAAGCTCGGCATTGACGGGAATACAACATACAACATAGGAAGAGCCGCCATGAGTAGTAACCAACGTTTTAAAGGACGCGTCAACTTCGTTGCCTAATGATTGAGCAATACGCACGCCAACACCTGTTGAGGTATCTTCGTTGTGTGCATCATAGGTTTGAACGGTGTAACTCACGCCTTTTGTGTCAAGTTCACGCATGGCATTTGTTTTTTGCACACGCGGCTGTTTTGTATGCTTCATCCAACGTCTTTCTATCTAACAAGAAACAGAAATATCCATATGCAATTTGTGCAATTTAGATTTCATTATAATACGCGAATACGTTCTTCATCTCATTTGCGAAAGTAACACCTTAGAATTATGCCTTGGCAGGTAAAACTCTTTTTAGGTAAAGGCCTGTATAACTTTTATCACAAGCTGCAAGCTCCTCGGGCGTACCTGTTGCGATAACGTTACCACCGCGCGCTCCTCCTAAAGGACCTAGATCGATAAGATAATCAGCAACTTTGATAACATCCAAATTGTGCTCGATAATAACCACGGTGTTGCCAGCATCTACCAATTTTTGCAGTACCTCAATAAGCATGCGTACGTCTTCAAAATGCAAACCCGTCGTAGGTTCGTCCAAAATATAAAACGTTTTTCCCGTTTGCTGACGATGTAATTCGCGAGACAACTTAACACGCTGCGCTTCCCCACCAGAAAGCGTTGTTGCACTTTGGCCTAAGTGAATATAACCCAGACCAACATCGTAGAGTGTTTGCAGCTTGCGCGAAATCTTGGGAATTGACGCAAAAAAGGCAAGAGCTTCGTGAACAGTCATGTCTAACACATCGCTTATAGATTTTCCTTTATAGCAAATCTCAAGTGTTTCGCGATTATAGCGCCTGCCATGGCAAACTTCACAAGGCACATAAACATCAGGTAAAAAGTTCATTTCAATTTTGAGTTGCCCGTCACCTTTGCATGCCTCGCACCTACCGCCTGAAACGTTAAACGAAAAACGTCCAGCACTATAACCACGCGCGCGACTATCGGGAAGAGAAGCAAACAAGGCGCGCAAATCGTCCCATAGTCCAATATACGTAGCAGGATTAGAACGAGGGGTTCGACCAATAGGCGACTGATCTATATTGATAACTTTATCAATATAGGATTTATGCTGGCTATCATAGAGACCCGAAAAACTTTTATACGCCCCTATACGCTGTTTTGAATGATTGATTTCATGAGCTAAAAGTGGTGCTAAGGTATCTGTAATCAAAGAAGATTTACCCGAACCCGAAACACCTGTTACAACAGTAAATGTTCCATACGGTATTGACACCTCTATGTTTTGTAAGTTATTTTCGGCAGCACCTGAAAGCGTAAACGCATGGCCTGTACCTGTTCGTCGCGTGCGTGGTACGGCAATTTTTCGTCGACCCACAAGATAGTCTGCTGTCAGCGAATGCTTTGCACGCATAATTTGTGAGGGCGTGCCTTGAGCAATTACATCTCCGCCCAGCTCACCTGCGCCTGGTCCCATATCAATTACATAATCGGCAGCACGAATAGTATCTTCATCATGCTCAACCACAATTACAGTATTGCCCTGATCACGAAGCTGTTTAAGCGTAGTGATAAGACGATCGTTGTCTTTTTGATGAAGACCAATTGAAGGCTCATCCAAAATATAAAGCACGCCTGTTAATCCCGATCCAATTTGCGTTGCAAGGCGAATACGTTGTGCTTCCCCACCAGAAAGGGTAGACGCACTTCGTGCAAGCGTAAGGTAATCCAAGCCAACATGTACCATAAATTCAAGTCGTGTACGAATTTCTTTAAGAAGCGGTTGTGCAATCGCAGAAAGTCGCTTGTCAAAATGAAGCGACTGCACAAAGCACAGAGCCTCGGCACATGAAAGTTCACAAAGTTGCTGGATATTTTTATCGCCAACAGTAACCGCCAAGTATTCGGGCTTAAGACGAGCACCTTTACACGTTGTGCAGGGAACTTCTTTAATAAATTTTGCAAAATGCTGCTTCATGGTTTCAGAGGTACTTTCTTGATACTTATCAAAAAGTACATCACAAACACCTGGAAAAGTTGTTTTCCACTCGTTAATGCGTCCATCTTTTGTGTGATACCTAACGGGAATTTCCTGTGATCCTAACCCATAGAGCAGCGCATGCTGACACGAATCTGACAAATCTTTATACGGAGTTGCGGATGAGGCACCCATAAAATTACAAACAGCATCGAGGATCTGAGAATAATAATTTGAGCGCGCAAGAACACCACCAAAAACGCCTTCTGCAACCGATAAACGTGGATCTTCTATAATTGCATCAACATCAATGGATCGCTTACTTCCAAGGCCATCACAATCTGGACATGCACCATAGGGAGCGTTAAATGAAAAATCTCGTGGTTGGAGCTCATCTATAGAGTGTCCATGAACAGGACAAGCCAGAGCTAATGAAAATTGCGCCTCAAATGCACTCTCATTCTTTGTTGTATCTGCGTGTTGACCCGTCTGCTCACGCGCTTCTAAGACATAAAAAATAACGCGACCAGCGGATAACTTGGTAGCATTCTCACATGCCTCAGCAATACGAACCCGACTCGTTGTACGTAAAACCAAACGATCAACAACAACGTCTATAGTGTGTTTTACCTGCTTCTTTAAGGAGATATCGTCGTCAAGCAGCATAAAAGTGCCGTCAATACGAACACGAGAAAAACCCTCGCGCCTTAAATCATCTAACAACTTGGTAAACTGTCCTTTTTTACCTATAACAACAGGTGAAAGTACATATGCACGTCGGTTAGGCGCTTGTTCAAGAATGCGATCGATAACTTCGTCAACGGTTTGTTTTTTTATCACGCACCCACACTCTGGACAATGTGCACAACCAAGCCGCGCATATAACAGACGTATATAATCATAAATTTCTGTAACAGTTCCAACGGTAGAACGAGGATTATGACCGGTTGTCTTTTGATCTATACATATTGCTGGAGAAAGACCTTCGATAGAATCTAGATCGGGTTTATTCATACGACCTAAAAACATGCGCGCATAGCTTGACAAAGACTCAACATAACGCCGTTGGCCTTCCGCATAAATGGTGTCAAATGCAAGACTTGATTTTCCTGAACCTGACAGTCCCGTGATAACAACCAATTTATTGCGAGGTATGGTGACTGAGATATTTTTTAGATTATGTTCACGCGCGCCCTTAATCGAAATTACCCTGTCACTCATCAATATGCTCCCATTTAAAGCTGGCTACAAAATTCTCTCGTAATGATATCAAGGATACCCATGTTTTTGCATGTCTTACATTTGTCTATCAGTTTGAGGTAAAAAGACCGACCAATCAGGTGTTGCCGATAAAATGGTACCTACAAATATAGCAATACAACAAATAATACTTATAAGATTAGGCATAGTAGCTGCATACAACGATGAAAAAATGAGAGCCCATGCGCAATAAGAAATATTGCACGCCATCGCGCGTGCAGCACCTGTAACGTCGATTGCTTTGTAGTAGAACAAATACGACAAAGCGCCTGCAATACCTGCTCCTACAACAAATATACTGGCAGGCGCAACTGACATCTGTGCAACAAAACCCCATGCACCAACTAAAGGCAGCACAATTAAAGCGTAGGTAAGACTGGAAGTAAGCTCATGAATTAAAAGCGCTACATCGCAATCTAGATCTTGGGTAGACTGTAGCCCCCATGAGGCAAAAACAGCACCAGAACCCCATGCAAGAACACAGATAAATGCTGCCGCAACACCAATAATCGTGTTTCCTTCAACCGAACCTTGTGCAGTTTGCAAGCCAACCATAATAACACCTGCAAGCGCCACAAAAAGGGCAACAAGACGTTGAGTATTCATTGATTCCTTAAGGAAGAATACCGCAAGAAATGTACCAACCGCGGGATAAAATGCCGAGATAATTGCAGTTGGTGCCGGTCCTATATTGTTGATACTCGACATATACGCATTCATGCCAACAGGGCCGCTCATAAGAGCACCACAACATATGATGAGAGCTCCTTTTGTACGCAATGCCTGCAAAAACTGAGAAAATTTTCCGCGCACAACAACAAGTGTAATCAAAACTAACGCACTTATAATGTCGTGAACAGCCGCACACACCAAAGCCGCGTCAAGGGCACTATTAAACGGATGATACAAAAATGCAATGCCTAAAATACAGGTATCTAAACCCCATAAGATACCGCTTAAAAGACCAAATTTCATACACATCTCCCCTGCTTATACTCAAAAGCACATCATGCACTCATGGCATATAGTCATTCAAGAATACAAATAATTACAATGTCTAGTTTTTCCAAGCTGGAGCAATGCCACTTTCATACCAAGCCAAAATTTTATCGACATACTCGCCAGCATAACGGTAGTAAATATAGAGCCACACATCAACATTTTCGCCTTCGGCCTCTTTTTCAAGCGACCAAATATACCAACACCAGCCTGCAAATATAACGTACGCCCAGAAATGTCGACGTTCTTTGTCTGAAGCTTTTCTCCCAAAATAATAATCAATACATCTATTAGCACGTTCTTCGTCAAGCGAGCAGCATACACAAAACGTTCCAAAGTCATTGGCAATATCAGACATGCCTGCATATTCCCAGTCGATAAGCGTCATGGTGTCGTGCTCGTCTAACAGAAGATTAAGCATATAAAAATCATTATGTGATATGCATAAGGGATACCCATCAGCCTCTGCATACGATTTAAGTAAGGTAACTTTTTCTTTTAATTCATCGTAGCCATAAATATCAATAGGTCCATGCTCTTTAAGAAGCTGCTCGTAGCGCAAGCCTTCATCAAAGAAATCAAAGCGACGAGCAAGCTGTGCCGAGCTGTCATGAAGCGTCCTACACATCTGCATTGCACGTTTAAGTTGCGCATCATCGGTTGGGTCAAGGGTACGTGCATGGGGAATAAAACGCGAAATTTTCCAGCCCTTGCGTTCATCCTCATAGATAAATGTAGTATCGAGCCCTAATTCGCGAGCTTTAAGAAGCGCTGCACGTTCGCTTGTTCTGTCGATCATTTTATCGGTGCCAGCACCTGGATGACGATACACGTATTCTTTACCGCACACCGTAAAGTGACAAGACAAATTGGTAAGACCCTGCTTAAGTGGATAAAATCCACCAATATCTTGTTTTGAGCACGAAAGAGTTTTACAAATATTATCAAAGACCTCAGAGTCAACATTTTCCAAAAAATGAGGATCAAACGATCTTAAATCCTCAAGTGAGTCAAATTCTTTAATGTCATCACTTGAATACAGCCTTGAAACCATGGACAATTCTTTAAGATGATCAACATAAATATCTTCCCAAAGTTTATCTGCAGTCTCGGGTTTTGGGTATTCTTCCTGCAAAATATCAACAAATTTTTGTGAAAAAGCCGTATCAAAAAACACATGACCAAGCATAATATCGCTGTTATGGCCGCCAATGGTTACCTTGGTAATACGCCCCTGAGCCCCCGTTGTTACACACCACTCGTTGGTATCACCATCTACATGCTGCGTTGCGTAATATGCTCGATAGACATAGCGCTCAAAGGGGTTAATAACAAAATAATTATCAGACGAACAAATAAAGGTGTTACTCAGGCGATCTTTAACATGCCATAAGGTTGAGTTATTATTGCGTGTTGCATAATCAGGATTCACTACAATATCCACGCCATATTTTTGCGCAAGATAGAAAAAACATTCCTTTTTATAACCAACAACAACCGTAATATCTGAGATACCCTTTTCGAGTAGCTGCTTGATTTGGCGTTCAATAAGAACTTCGCCCTTAACTTTAAGAACACCTTTAGGACGTTCGTACGAAATGGGTGCAAAACGAGATGATAAACCAGCCGCCATAATAATTGCATTGTGGACTTCATAGGGCTTTAATGCAGCGCGACCCTTTTCACTTAGACGTCCATCTACAAGATATCCGACACGTTTTGCCTGCGCATATGCCGTATTTACTGAACCCAATGACATATGTGTTATTTCACAAAGCTCACGCTGGGTATAGAGCTGCTGGGAGCTTCCTTGTGCGCGCAAAATATAAAACATAGCTCTACTAAGACTCATTATCTGTCCTTTACAACTGCGATACCAACATGGTATTCATACGGTAACGCTCTCATGCGTTCATTTTTTAATTATAGAGTCAGATAATTGAACGTTCAATTATTTTATAGAGCAAACATAATCTGAACACAAAGAGCCTTGGACACAAAATCAAGTCATAGTTGCATGATTTTACCGTGTCTTTGAACGCTTACTCCGTTTTGTTTGCATAAATCCCACGAGCGTAACGCACAGGAAAACAAGGGCAACAATTAACATAGCCGCGTCATATATCACGACTGCACCACAAATTTTATAGGTATCCACCAATCCATATGCACAAAATGCAAACAAGGACGCAAGACCATATGCAGCAAAAATGTACTTCTGCATGCGCATCGTTACTACTGCATAGTAAAGAATTATGCCACTTGCATTAAAAAGTCCACCAACAATGAGAAGCATAAGCTCAAGCTTATATGCTGCAAGTTGAACACCATAAAGTGCGCCCAGCACTTCGATTCCTAAAAACCATGCCGCCAAACAGGTTACAAGTGTTGCCGCACAAATTGCCATAAATCCTTTAAAAATGATCTGCGCAAAGTCTTTAATGCGCGCTTGAGACCAGCACAACGCCATATCGGTAAGAAGCGGCTTAAAGACAAAGCCACTTAAAAGATTAATAACCAAAGACGGCATAAATAAAATGGAATAGAGCGCCTGGTAATCACGGGTTAAATACATATCTATTGCATATTTAGGAGCGTTAGTAATATATACAAGAAAGAACGAGCCTATACAAAGTGGCAAACACGTCCAAAACAGCTTAATTATGGCCGCAGGCTTAAATGACGGACGAAGCGACACAAACCGTTGAGCAAAAGGAATATTGCAAAAGAAAAATGCAAACGCAGACAAAATAAAAGCCACGATACATGAGGAGCATAAATCTCGAGTGATAAACGCCGCAATACAAAAACCAAGCATACACGCAATAATACGTGCGAAAAACGCGCGCCCAGCAATGTCAAGTCTGCCTCGCTGCTGAAACATGCCATGGAATACATCTTCAAATGCATCAAAGAGTTTAAGCAATGCTATCAACATAATGCTTAGTGCAACTGGTGTTATTCCATTGGTATAAAGCGTATATCCAACAATTACTACACACATAACAAGACAACTTATGTAACGCGCGGCAAGGTATGTTGCAAACGAAAATCGTTCTTGGGAATCGGTTGCTTGATAGGAGCGGATTTCAAAATGTCCAATAACTTGAAACTGTTGTGACAAGGCAAACGCAATCGCAAAAATACCCGCAGCTTCCAGGCCTAAAATGCGTGTAGTCATAAGCAACAAAATTGCACTGGAAAGAGCATTTGCAGCACTACCTAGCGTATTCCATATATAATTTTTGCGCAGTTGCGCCTTACTTTGAGCTATTTCCACACGTTATTCCTTAATGTCTTTATACGGTCCAAAGTCTAAGCGAGAAGGATAATGATTTTTTCGATCATTTTCGGGTGGTAATTGCATATAATCGCCAAATCCACGCCTAAGCATCACATCATAGGCCTTAGGAAGATTAACCGTAATAGTTTCAAAGGGAACACGGATAGCCGGATAGGCCTCCGCACGCGTTACCGCCCATGCATGAGGATCTCTGTCCATAAAATCAACGTAGGTCTCACCTTGTTCATGTTCTGCCAGACGAGCATAATGCTCCCAACGTGCATGAATCCAGCGAGGTGAAACATGAAAAATTTTCATTGCCCAATAGGCCAGATAGCATGCAGCCAATACTAATCCTTTAAGCGGCTGAGAAAGTTGGACATGAGGCGCAGGCGTAGCACGCAAAAAAGCGAGACGTGCAAAAAACCATGTCATACGCCTTTGACGTGCAAACATACGAGGATTATTCGAAGGCTTATCCAATGCAAACAGTCCAATGCCGATAGGATATTGGAAAGGACAATGTGCAAATTCCTCTGGAACACAAAACGTATTCTTGAGTGAAAAGTTAGCATTGCATGCAGGGAAAAACGGCTCTGTCCTACCACTTATAAGTTCAAAGGCCTCCCCCATTTCTTGAGGAGCTTCGCGCATAAAGCGTTCATAGTCTTCTCTAAATAGAGCAATATCAACATCGTCATCCCAAGGAATAAAGCCTTTATGGCGAACTGTACCAATTGCGGTACCACCATACACATAATATTCAATGTTGAGCTTTTGACAAATACGATCAAATTCACCCAAAATCATGGTTGAAATGAGCTGGAGTTGTCTTAATTCATGAGGATCTTCATATTGTTTATAGGCCATTCTACATCCACTTCTGTAATACATATATCGGTATAACTCATGTGTATACATAAGCCTTCACACGTATTCTCAACGCATCTTGCTATTATACTATGTTATGGTTTCTCTACAGAATCTTGGCAACCAAAGGAAGAACGTGTATACATCTAACGACCATTGTTTTGTTATTTGCGCATATAAAGACAGTCCCTACCTTGAGGATTGCATGCGCTCGCTAAAAAATCAAAGTGTGACAAGTCGTGTGCTTTTAGTTACGTCCACGCCATCGGACACCATAGAACATCTATGTTCACAATATGGCATACCCTTTTATATCAATACCACTGATTCTCATGGCATAGGCGGCGACTGGAATTTTGCATTATCGCGTGCAGACACAAAGCTTGTAACAATTGCGCACCAAGACGACGTATATAAACCCCGTTATGTAGAAGAAATGCTTGCACATATAAATGCCGCCACAGATCCGCTGCTGTATTTCTCGGGATATGCAGAGCTGCGTGGAACTACGGAAGTTTGTGATAATCGTCTTTTAGGTATTAAGCGCCTCATGCTTATGCCGCTTCAATTACACACTTTAGCTCAGGTAAAGCTCATAAAGCGCTTAATTTTAGCTTTTGGCAACCCTATTTGTTGTCCTGCTGTCACCTATATTATGCATAAATTTACACGTCCTCTTTTTGAAACAAGCTATGGATCCAATCTTGACTGGCAAACATGGGAGTTTTTAAGTAGAAAACAAGGCATGTTTGTTTATAATCCAAAGCCTCTTATGTGTCATCGAATCCATGAAGGATCAGAAACATCTCGTTTAATTGAAAATAATAAACGCGAGCAAGAGGATTTAAGCATGCTGAAACGTTTTTGGCCAACCTGCATTGCGCGCGCTATAAACAAACTGTATGCGCGTGGACAAATGAGCAACCAAACTTCAAAACGGGCGTAAAGCGGTTAAAATGAATAGAATCGCTCGACATACCTCGGTAAAGTGCATGCACCCGGCAAAGCTGCAAGGTGCATGATACTCACATGAGAAAATAGCTCTTACTTCCAAGAACCAAAATCTAGACGTGCAGGATAGTGATTTTTACGCTGTTCAACGGGAGGCATTTGCATATAATCGCCGTAAAAAGCACGCAAATGAGCGTCTATATTTGCTGGAAACTTTACGTTAAAACCTTCAAAAGGCAAAATCACGGGCGGCAATACTTCTTCCCATGTCCAAACCAGATTATAAGGATTGGTATCGCACAGATAGCCAATGCGACCAGTTTTTTCATCGGCATACTGTTCGTGAGCTTCTGTTTCTTTTTTTAGACAGTATTCAAGACTAAGCGGCATGTGCGAAATAATCCAACCAGCGGTATACGTTACAAAACGTACGACCGAACCCTTAAATCCGTGATAGACAATAAAGGGCTTGGGAATTAATTTAAGGAGGCGCATATGCGACCAAAACCATGCCTTACGAGCCTGTTTACGAAAAAGCTTATCGTCATCGGGAATGTTATCAAGGCAGTAGATATCAAGGAAGATGCCTAAATCAAGCGGTAAATCTTTAAGTGCTTCCTCGCAAAATTGCGTACCTTTAATCATAATACGCGATGTTGGAAGTGGATAATGAGGATCTTTATGTGCGTTCATAACGGTATATGTTTTTGAATAATCACGCTCAAAAACACTTAAAAGTTTTTTATAGTCACATGCAGGAAGACAAACGTCAATGTCGTCATCCCAAGGAATAAAACCTTTATGACGAAATGCACCAATGCCAGTTCCACCATAAGCAAAATACGTCAGGTCATATTCGTCACACACATGAATAAAATCTTTTAAAATCATCAGTTCTAGGCGTTGAACATGAGCAAGTGTCTTGTCATCATATTCTTTCATGCAAAAGCCTCCAAGTGATTCTGGTTACATGTGACAACCATTGTAGCGTCGTTTAATCGTATGCTACAAAAAGATACAAAAGTTCTTTAGTTGGAAGTTTGCACATGCCAGTTGCGTCTATTTTTGATTGAGCGTGCCAAAGCTATACGCACACGCGCGTTTCTAAAACGAAATGTGAGTATCTCTTAAGAACGGATGCGTTTTATCTTTTTCGGACAAAATAAGTGATGATGGATTAAATGCTGTATCGCCTGATAAAGCTGGCCACTCGATTGCAATATCAGGGTCATTCCACATAATGCCACCCTCGTCACCTGGATGATAGATGTCATCACACTTGTAACAAAATTCGGCCTCGTCGCTCAAAACCAAAAAACCATGGGCAAAGCCTTGAGGTATATAAAATTGGGTATGATTTTCTTCGGAAAGGATAACGCCTTCCCATTGGCCATAGGTAGCAGAGCCTTTTCTTAAATCGACCGCCACATCAAAGACGCGGCCTTTTACCACGCGAACAAGCTTTGATTGCGGATGATGAATTTGAAAATGGAGGCCGCGCAAAACACCACGGCAAGATTTTGAGTGATTGTCCTGAACAAACTTGGTTGTAATACCCGCTTGTATAAAGTCGGGTTCTTTATACGTTTCCATAAAGAAGCCGCGCTCATCACCAAATACTTTTGTGTTAATAATGAAAAGCCCATCAATTTTGCTGCGATGAAAGACAAAATTTCCCTGTTCAATACATGGTGATTCCATAGTAACTCCTTGAGATAACCCGATGTATGAGCGCAGAGGCACTTACCCCTGGCGCGCTTGCGAAACTTCTTTATTGTAACCCATAGAAAATGCGATAAACCTGCATGGCGTTTCTTCATAAATCCATAATAGATGAGCATACACAGAAAATTATGCGTGCTTAAATAGTGTATACTCATGCATGTAAGAACACTTATGAGGAGTTTTATGCCAAAAATATTAGCAGTTGTTCCTGCTTACAATGAAGCCGCCTGTCTAGAGCGAACTATTCGGGAATTAACGGCCAGTTGTCCTCAAATAGATTATCTCGTTGTAAACGATGGCTCAAAAGATACAACCGCACTTATCTGCGAGCAGAACAAGTTTAATTACTTGTCACTTCCCATTAACTGCGGGCTTACTGCAGGTTTTCAAACGGGTATGAAATATGCATATCGGCATAACTACGAAGCTGTTGTCCAGTTTGATGCAGATGGACAGCATATGCCCGACTATATTATGAGCATGTACGAATGTATGTGCGCCCAAGATGCCGACATTGTCATTGGCTCGCGTACCGGTGTTGATAAACCCACAGGCGCGCGCGGACTTGGATCGCGCCTTATTTCGGCACTTATTCATCTGATAGCTCACATATCAATTCAGGATCCAACATCGGGATTGCGCATGTACAACAAAAAACTTATACGCATCTATGCTCAAGCTTTTGACTTAGCTCCAGAGCCCGATGCATTGGCATATTTTGCCCGACACGGTTATACCATTGGAGAAGTGCCGGTAAAAATGCGCGAACGACAAGGCGGCCAAAGCTACTTTGATATAGGTCATATCATTTCATACATGAGCCGCACCTGCATGTCTATCGTTTTATTTCAATGGTTTAGATAACCTAGACACCAAACTTAAGCAAAAATATGCATGAAGTGGTACATGCACGTATTGTATAAGGGAGAACTACATGTCAATTATCTTACGTATATTGCTGATCGTAGGTGCTGTAGGAATTATGGCTGTTGTTTTACGAAGCATTAAAAAGTCACGCATACAGATAGAAGATTCACTTTTTTGGGTATCGTTTGTGGGAATTGTGGTTATTATAGCGTTGGTACCTGCTGTAATGATCTTTTTTTCGCGCATACTAGGCTTTGTTTCTACCAGTAATTTTGTCTTTTTATGTGTCGTAGGCATCTTACTTATTAAGGTCTTTACCTCGTCTGTTGAAATTTCTCGTCTTAAGTATAGAGTTAATCAACTCGCGCAAGAAATGGCACTTGCGCAAAAGAAAACACGTGAAGACAACGAACAGAAACTCCCTTTTGAAGAGACTGTTGAGCCATTTAAGAACACACGTATTTAGCTGTATGAATTATCTGTTTTAATATTTGACCTTTCCATTTAATAGCTGGCAACTTAACGATTGTCATACATCTTTTTGTAGTAGCTTTGATACGCGCCTGAACAGACATGCTCGGTCCACGCTTGATGCGATAAATACCAATCGATGGTTTTAATGATACCGTCTTCATACGTGGTTTCTGGGTACCAACCAAGTTCATCTTTAATTTTGGTAGGCTCAATTCCATAACGCCTGTCGTGACCTTTTCTATCCCCAACGTAGCGGATTAAATCTTCTGTAATAGCATGGTCTCCTGTAACGTTACGAACGTGCTCAACAATGGTTTTTACAATGTAGATATTTGAGCGCTCATTATGACCGCCAACGTTATAGGCATTGCCCAACCGTCCGCGTTGTAACACCATATCAATAGCCTTGCAATGATCGTCTACATACAGCCAGTCGCGCACATTAAGACCATCTCCATAGACCGGCAATTCTTTATGGTGAAGTGCATTATGAATCATAAGCGGAATCAATTTTTCTGGAAACTGAAATGGTCCGTAATTATTTGAACAGCGCGTCACAAGTGCGGGAAACTTGTACGTATCCCAATAAGCGCGCGTGAGCATGTCAGCAGAAGCTTTTGAGGCAGAATACGGGCTATGCCCACACAGAGGCGTATCCTCGTGAAAATAGGTGGCATGTGCAGGATTTTTAGGGCTCCCGTTTGGATTCACCTCGTCTGGAATTGCAAGCGCGCCGTAAACTTCGTCGGTTGAAACTTGTAAAAATCGATGATCGCCAAAACTTCCTTTATCATCAAGCCAAAGCTTTTTGCAACAGTTAAGAAGGGTAACACAGCCTAAAACATTTGTTTCGACAAAAATTTGAGGAGTCTCAATGGAGCGATCTACATGGGACTCAGCTGCAAAATTTACCACATAGTTAGGCTTATACGTACGCAGTACGCGCGACACCTCACAGGCATCACGAATGTCCACACGCTCAAAGGCATACCGCGGATCATCTTCTATGGAACGCAAGTTTTCAAGATTTCCTGCATAGGTAAGGCAGTCCATGTTAACGATACGGATATCGGTATAGTTACGCAGCATATAAAGGATAAAATTAGAGCCAATAAAGCCTGCACCGCCGGTAACCAGATATGTTTTCATGATTGTTCCTTTCACGTTTGCGAGGTTGCATGTAAACGCATGCTGACAAAAGTTAGTGCGCGCTCAAAGAGCTCTGTACATATTCGATATGTTCAAAATAGCTTGCCAGCGCATCGGGCCAAGGGCGCATTTCGTTGCCTATGGTTTGCACAAGATGCTTGTTTTCTAAACTTGAATAATGAGGGCGCTGCGCCGCTTGAGGGTTCATACGCTTATACTCTTGGGAAGTACACGCAACAACTTTACACGCAAGCTGTGCGTGTTTCATAATAGCTGAAGCAAAATCGAACCATGAACAAGTTCCTTCATTTGTCACATGATAAATTCCATAGGACTGAGTTTGGGCTATACGCAAAATCTCGTATGCCAAATCATTGGCAGAAGTTGGATTTCCCATCTGATCGCAAACAACAGAAATCTGGTCATGGGTTTTACCAAGCCCAATCATGGTTTGTACAAAATTCTTGCCGACATATCCATAAAGCCAAGCAGCTCGAACAACAAATGATTTTGGATTTTGCGCCAAAACTAAAGCTTCACCAGCAAGCTTAGTACGACCGTATGCACTTATCGGACATGGATAATCATCTTCGGTGCGAGGACGTGCTTCGGTTCCGCTAAAAACATAATCGGTAGAAACTTGAACGAGTTTTGCACCTTGTTCTGCACATATTCGTGCAAGATTAAGCGGTCCTTGTGCATTGGCACTAAAGGCAGCTGCCTCGTGTTGCTCACATCCGTCGACGTTGGTCATAGCTGCACCGTTAATAACCAAATCATAAGGATCTCTACTAGCAACATAGGCACGTACAGCTTCATAATCAGAAATGTCTAGATCTTCAAGATCTACGTAATCAATACAGGCGTGCGCATACTCACAAGGCACTGGCCCTATTTCGGCTTGTAAGGTGCTCAAAAGACGTCGCAATTCGCAGCCAAGCTGGCCGTGAGAGCCTGTAACAAGAATATGAAGTGGTTTCATTACTCAAAATCCTTTTCACTTGGTATGATTTTACCTTCGGCAACAGCTTTAAGATGTCGTCCGTAATCACTTTTTCCGTAACGATCAGCGCAGGAAACCAGCTGGTCTTGGGTGATCCATCCATTTTCGTATGCAATTTCTTCGGGGACACTCACAGGTAAATCCTGAGCCTGTTCAACCGTACGTACAAATTGCGATGCTTCAAACAACGATTCCATGGTTCCCGTATCAAGCCAGGCAAAACCGCGACCCAAAGTAACAACATCTAAACTACCATCATCTAGGTACATACGATTGAGATCGGTTATTTCATACTCACCACGCGCGGATGGTGTAACTTTTGATGCAAAATCAACGACGCGATTATCATAAAAATAGAGCCCTGTAACTGCATAATTGCTTTTAGGCACCAAAGGCTTTTCTTCAATAGAAACCGCGTTAAAATGCTTATCAAATTCAACCACACCAAAACGCTCGGGATCATCAACTCGATAACCAAATACCGTTGCGCGTCCTTGTTGCGCACGTGCAGAAGCTTTGCGCATACGAAGCGCAAGGCCGTTACCATAAAAAATATTGTCGCCCAGCACTAATGCACATGCATCTGTTCCAACAAAATCTTTGCCTATAACAAAAGCTTGGGCAAGTCCATCTGGACTTGGTTGAACAGCATACGAAAGAGAAATACCAAAATCAGCTCCTGTACCTAACAGGCGTTTAAAATTAGGTAAATCATGAGGCGTTGAGATAATCATAATGTCACGAATACCTGCAAGCATAAGGGTTGACAACGGGTAATACACCATTGGTTTATCATATACAGGCAAAAGCTGTTTGCTTGTGACAGTGGTAAGTGGATAAAGTCTTGTACCCGAACCACCTGCTAAAATGATACCTTTCACATGAACCCCTTACAGAAGTGTCCTTTTAAGTTATCTCAACGTACTAAGTCTAACATGAACATGCATAAACGTGAAAATCACAACAGTTGCAACATAGGACTATTGATGTCAGCAACACTTTCGCGCGCGTATAGATAAACGAGCGTGGTAATACTATTGAATCAATTACTTTGCCTAAAAAATTATGTTCAAGTGGGGTATATTTTTAATACAAGATAACTTACCACACAACACAGCATGCTCATACATGCAATAAAAGGAGTATTTGTGGCAGTCGATATTGATAAAGAGGCGCTCAGGCGCGAGGTAGCTCAGACCTTAGGCCACGGGCGCGCTCACGAACAACAACTAAGATCACCTCAACTCTTTGAGCTTACTGAACATGCCCATGTAAAGCATATTATTGGCGTTATATCGGGCAAAGGCGGTGTTGGTAAGTCACTCATCTGTGGAGCATGTGCAATTGAGCTCAAACGTCTGGGCTTTAACGTTGGCATATTGGATGCAGATATTACAGGACCGTCTATTCCTAAGATGTTTGGACTTTCTGGACAACATGCCTATGGAAAAGATGACAAGATCATTCCTGCGCGCTCGTCTCAAGACATAAAAATCATGAGCACCAATTTGGTTGTTGAACATGAAACCGATCCCGTCCTATGGCGTGGACCTATGCTTATGGGCGCCCTCAAACAGTTTTTTGAGGACACTCTTTGGGGCAACCTTGATTATTTGCTTATTGATATGCCTCCTGGAACGGGCGATGTTGCCATAACTGTTTTTCAGTCGATGCCCATAGACGGCGTAATTATTGTGTCCTCGCCGCAAGATTTGGTGCAAATGGTTGTTGGAAAAGCTCTCAAAATGGCAAAAATGATGCAAGTTGATATTTTGGGCATTGTTGAAAACATGTCTTTTATAAAATGCCCTGATTGCGACAAAACGATCTACCCCTATGGCGAGTCGCATTTGTTAGAAACGTCACAACATTTTAATGTTTGCGCACTTGATCAGGTAGAAATCATGCCCTACATAGCTCAAAGCTGTGATACGGGATTACTGGAGACTACCTTACAAACAGGTCTTATACCAAAGACACTTAAGGTGTTAACTGATCTTGAAGCACAACAAAACTAAGTGCAGGATAGCTATTAACCAATACGAAGCTGCATAAGAACACAAACTTAACTCTGCAAACATGTGAGCTGCTGTGATTTTAGGATACTACGCATGAAACATACCACTTGGAAAAAACCTTCACGAAGCGCGCGGACGGCGCAACTTATCCAACAGGCTTATGAAGTCACGGCTCCTCGTAGCGCAGATGTTGTAATCATAGGAGGAGGTGCCGCTGGTTTAGCGTGCGCCATTACCTTGGCTGAGCATGGTATCTCCCCTTGCATTATCGAACAAAACCTAGAACTGGGAACTTCCATTCTTCCTACTGGTAATGGAGCATGTAATTTCTCAACAACAAATCTTAATCCCTTAGGTTATAACAATCCACATTTTGTTGAGCAATCCTTTGGGCCTTGTGCGCTTGAGGATATTTATGAATTCTTTAAACGATGCGGTCTCTTATGGTGTTCAAAACAAGACCGACTCTATCCTCACTCGTTGCAAGCTTCGTCGGTAACTTCAGTGTTACTGAATACTCTAGAATCCTATAAGCACACTCATATATGCGGACGTACGGTTACTCGTATTGACCAACAAGATACGGGTTTTAAAATTAGCTATGAGAACTTATGGGATGTGCAAACAATGCAGCGTGCAACTCACGATCGTATACGCAAAACAATTGTTGCGCAAAACGTTGTGATTGCATGTGGCGGAAAAAACAATCTGCCAATACTTCCATCTCAACTATCAACAACTAACTTTACTCCCCTCTTATGCCCTTTGCTTTGCGCCGATGATCCACTTTTTGTGTTAAATGGATTACGCGCACAAGCAAAATTATCTCTTGAACGCGCAGATAAGGTAATTTGGCAAGAAGCAGGTGAGGTACTCATACGTGACTATGGCATATCGGGTATTGTAAGTTTTAATGCATCACGATTTGCGCGGACGCAAGATCATATAGTTGTTAACTTTTTGCCTGAATATACAACTTCACAGGCTTATGAACTTATCTACAACACGCTTTTATCCTACAAAGAGCGCGCGTGTAACGTACATAATTCTGTAGCCGTAGCACAAAAGACGTATACTGAACGCGACCTAGCTTGTGCGCTTAGTGGCATCTTTACACCCGAACTTGCTCAGTTTTTTGCAAAAACAAGTTTTATAAACCTCAACCAAAAGACTCAAAAATCTACCGATCTAAACACACGCGCAGGTGCTTTACGCTCACTTATACAAAACTATAAACTTAAGTTTATTTCAACTACTCAAACTACGTCAGCACAGGTACATCGAGGTGGTGTTTCTAGCACCGATATAAATCCTCACACATTGGAAGCTCATCATATTCCTGGCTTATACGTTATAGGAGAATCCCTTGACATAGACGGTATGTGTGGCGGGTATAATCTCTCGTGGGCATGGAAGTCTGGCATGAGTGCTGCTCAAAGCATATGCGCGTCATACAAAACTCTTAAGGAACAATAAACATGATTGATATATCTTCACTTACTTGCAGTTTACAAACATATAAACGTTGGCATGCCGATGAAAAACACTGGATTATTCAACAACTTTGCGGTATGTTTGGCATTTCTGATCATGAAATAGACAACTGCCTCATTATCCGAAAATCACTTGATGCGCGTCATAAGGGTGCTCTTACCATGCTGTACCATGTTCGTATTGCTCTAAAACAAGGAGCAGCTTACGAACAGCAACTCATTGATACCTACAACAAAAATCAAACTCATGCAAAGCGCGCGGCACACAGCACCTGCTCTAATCACAAAGGTGCTCGTAAAGGTATCCATCATAAAGTATCTTATGCACGAGTAACGTATTGCGAAGCGCAATCCTCGCCACAATTTCCAGCTTCGTGCGATCTTGCACTCACCTATCCAATTGTTGTAGTGGGAGCCGGATGCGCCGGTCTCTTTGCCGCGCTGTATCTTGCACACGCAGGATTAAAGCCACTGCTCATCGAGCGCGGAGAATCGGCTTCTGCACGCATGCATTCAATACAAGAGTTTATAGCTCACAAGACGCTTAATACCAACAGCAATATTCAGTTTGGCATAGGCGGTGCAGGAACGTTTTCTGATGGCAAGCTAGGAACTGGTACAAAAAGCCCGTTGCATAAGCTTATCCTAGAAACGTTTGTTCGTATGGGTGCACCTGAGCACATACTATGGGATGCAAAACCTCATATTGGTTCTGATATTTTGCCACGTATTGTTACCAATATGGTAAAAGAAATAGAAGCGTTCGGTGGCGAAGTTCGCTTTTCTACCTTGATGACACAGCTGGAGCTTAAGAACAAACAAGTTACAGGTATTTGGCTCAGTTCAACAGCGCACGATGCCCTTCGTAGCGAAGAACACATTACAACGCATCATGTGATTCTTGCCACGGGACATTCCGCACGTGATACCTATACCATGTTGCATCGCGCGGGAATATATATGGAAAAAAAGACGTTTGCTATGGGAGTGAGAATTGAGCATTTGCAATCCGCAATAAATGCCGCGCAGTATGGCTTAAATCCTGCTACAAAAATTTTAGGAGCAGCAGATTACAAAATAGCTTGTCATCTTGGATCCAAAAGAAGCGCGTTTAGCTTTTGCATGTGCCCAGGTGGTTATGTAGTTGCGGCAACAAGCGAAAAACACGCAGTGGTAACAAACGGTATGAGCCTTTCAACACGTGCAGGAACTAACGCAAATGCAGGTTTTCTTGCCAATGTATTCCCCGAAGATTTAGACAGCGCAGATGTTCTTGCAGGATTAAAATTACAAGAGGAGTGCGAACAAAAAGCATATACCATTGCGGGCAAAACGTATCAAGCACCTGCACAATTGGTAGGCGACTTTTTGCAGCATCGAGCATCCACCGGCGCCAGAAGCGTTTCTCCCACATATCCACTTGGCGTAACATGGACCGATATAACACTGTGTTTGCCAAACTATATTACGCAAACCCTACGTGAAGCATTGCCAGAGCTCGACAAAAAATTACATGGATTTAACTGCGAAGACGCTGTTTTAACAGGAGTCGAAACGCGTTCAAGTTCACCGCTTAGGCTTACACGGAGCGAAACCCTTGAATCTCTTTCAACGAAAGGACTCATGCCTTGCGGAGAAGGAGCTGGATATGCAGGAGGAATCATGAGTGCAGCAACTGACGGTCTACGCGCGGCACAAGCGCTTACTCAAAGTCTCACTTCTTCAACGCACAGCGATTAATTGCCTGTTAGCTTAGGAAGTTTGGATGTTTAAGTCTTGAGGCGTTTACATGTTTAAGCATGTAAGTCTTTAAGAATCTGCGTAAGATGCGCAAGTTCAACACGCGCTCCCTTACCAGTCAAAAACGGTATTCCGTTAATCACAGGCACATCATTGTATTGAGATGATTTAACAAGAGAAACATAAACCGCAGCATCTTTAAGCGCACAAGGTAAATCCTTAATTGGTACACACTTGATCTCAACATCAAATGAATGTTTATTACAAAATTGCATAAGTTTGGCTGCAACAATCTGAGAAGAAGCAACACCAGTTCCACACGCAACAATAATTTTTGGTTTCATCTAACAGCCTCCTTATACGTTCTAGACAGATGAGCAGATAGAATACCATATATTCTATCTGCTCTGCAAAAAAAGTTTGCACTTTAAAGATAAATCGAGATGATCCACCTTACCATGTTACAAGATTAGTTTTTGATGAGTCCCAATGAACATTGCAAATAAACGTAAAGAGTTCATCCAATTTGTGAGCTTTAAGCAAATCAACAATTTTCTGATGGTCTTCGTTAGCAGAACGAACAACCTCAAGCATTCTTTCGGTATGATTGCTCACGTGCTCACGACGAATAAAATAACGTTTTTGCTGCTGAAGAAGGCTTATTAAACGCTCATTGCCACAACGTGAAACAAAATACTCATGAAACGCGCGCTGAAGCTGATCGTACTGCGAAAGAAGACCTCCACGAATTGCAAGATCCATGGAATCGATTAAAAATTGCAACTGCTGGTAATCACTATCCGTTAAATGCTGAGCCGCAAGACAAGCAGCTTGACCTTCAAGCGGTCCTATAATTTGGAAAATCTCAACAGCAGCCTGTTCATCAAATCCATGAACGCGAAAACCTTTGCGCAGCTCATTGTCTAAATAACCATCGTCAGACAGCTTGATAAGCGCTTCACGTACGGGCGTACGCGAGACACCCATAGCATCGCAGATCATTTGTTCACTTACGCGGTCACCGGCGGTAATCTTTCCATCATTAATTAATGCGATAACATACTCGTAGACATGATCATTAAGCGGTCTGTATTGATCCATGTTTCCTCCGTACCTTCTAACTAACTCTCATCGTGTTCAGTGAAATGCGTTCGTGTAGCTTTGAGCTTATGGAATTCAATCACTTACTATCCAAATTTCAATAACTTACTACCCAAATAAAATCATATTTACACGGTAATGAGACCGGCTTGTATATAGTGCATAAGAATCTTACACACCAAGGGGAACTTAGTATATATCAAATAGGGTGAATCATAATTTTATCATATTAATAACCTAAAAATTATAAAGACAAGCACCACAAACATGCATGTTTAAGCAGACGAAACTAGTAAGGTATGAGGTGTTCATAGAGGAAAAGTAAACTGTGCTAAGCAGTTTTGCGGCGAACATACATATTACACCGTGCTTGCCAGACCAAGAACGTATACAACGCGCAAGAGCTTATTTCTTAAATCTACTACGTGCACGTCCAAAGCTACTTTTTGAGCGAGCACGTACTTTGAGACGGGCAAGTATATCGTCGGCGGACAAACCTTCTAGAACGCTTTGGAGTTCAACAATTTGGTCACGTAACTTTGCTGCACGTTCAAAATCCATAGAAGCCGAAGCTGCAAGCATTTCGTCTTGCAGTGCACCCATAATCTTGGCAACATCTTCTTTTGGCATCCCCTCAAGCGACGAACAAAGCTGAGTTGCAGAATTTTCGCCCACGTTGTGTGCAGGTGTATGGTTTTCATTGTTGTCAGAAAGCGTACCTGAAGCAGTATAGAAAACGCCATCTTTACGCTGTTTGGAATCGAGCGTTTCATGTGCCGCTTGTATAAAACTTGTAACGTCCAACATCGATTTTTTTATAGTTTGCGGAACAATATGATGCCGAGCGTTGTAACGCATTTGCAACGTGCGCCTGCGTTTTGTTTCGTCTATGGCAATTTGCATAGAATCTGTCATACGATCTGCGTACATAATAACTGAACCTTCTGCATTTCGTGCTGCACGCCCCATAGTTTGAATGAGCGAACGTTTATTACGAAGAAACCCCTCTTTATCTGCATCAAGAATAGCTACAAGTGAGACTTCGGGAATATCAAGACCTTCACGCAAAAGATTAATGCCCACTAAAACATCCAACGTGCCTGTGCGCAAAGCGCGAATAATATCAATACGGTCAAGCGTGGCGGTGTCAGAGTGCATGTAGTTTACCTTAAAGCCCTCGTCAAGCAAATGTTCAGTAAGATCTTCTGCCATATGTTTGGTAAGCGTTGTAACAAGTACACGTTCATGCTTTGCCACACGCATGCGAATTTCATCGGCCAAATCGTCAATTTGACCACGGGTGGGACGAATTTCAACACGAGGATCTAGTAAACCTGTAGGGCGAATAACTTGCTCAACAACGTTTTGACTTACACTCAGCTCGTAATCGCCCGGTGTTGCCGATACAAACACAAATTGCGGTATACGTTGCTCAAATTCGTCATAACGCAAAGGACGATTATCAAGAGCACAAGGGAGCCTAAAACCGTGGTCAACAAGGGTAATTTTGCGCGATCGGTCACCTTCATACATGCCTCTAATTTGAGGAATACTTACATGTGACTCATCAATAATGCACAGCATATCCTCAGGAAAATAATCTATAAGCGTATAGGGAGCCTCACCGGGCTTGCGGCCATCCAAATGGCGCGAATAATTTTCGATACCCGAACAAAATCCCATCGTTTCGAGCATTTCCAAATCGTAACTGCACCTTTGCTGCAAACGCTGGGCTTCAAGAAGCATATTATGTGCTTTTAGCTCTTGCACGCGCGCTTCAAGCTCATCTCTAATCGTAAGAATTGCATGATTTATCTTAGGACGCGCGCTCACATAATGCGTAGCCGGCCAAATGGGAAGTGCATCATACTGTGAAAGAGTATCTCCGGTTACCTCGTCAAATTCGGCAATCATCTCTATCTCATCGCCAAAAAATGACACACGAATGGGATGCTCACCATAAGGAGTAAACACATCAACGCAATCACCACGTACACGAAACGTTCCACGGATTAAATCAACATCGTTTCGATCATATTGAATATCAATAAGACTTCGTATAAAATCATCACGTTCAAGCGGCGTATTTTTGTCAATAGTAGGAGCAAGACCTGCATAATCTTGCGGACTTCCAATACCGTAAATGCACGATACAGACGCGACTACAATTACATCACGGCGTGAAAGCAAACTTGAAGTTGTTTGATGTCGTAATTTTTCGACTTCCTCGTTGATGGACGAATCTTTTTCTATATAGGTATCAGTCTGCGGAATATACGCTTCGGGTTGATAGTAATCGTAGTACGAAACAAAATAGACAACCGCATTATGAGGGAAAAGCGTTTTCATTTCGCTTGCAACTTGCGCGGCAAGCGTTTTATTTGGCTCAATAATAAGCGTTGTTTTTTGCGTTTGCTCAATAAGATTTGCCATGGTAAATGTTTTGCCCGAACCCGTTACACCAAGAAGCGTTTGATAACGCAGCTTGTCCTGCATGACGCCTTTAGTAAGGGCGTTAATTGCACGAGGTTGGTCTCCTTTTGGTGCAAAATCAGCAACAACTTGAAAGGGTTGCTGCTGTTTTGAATGTCCAAATCGAACAAGTTCTGCGCCAAAATGATTGTAAGCACTCATCATGCGTCCTTTAAGAATCAATACCGTCGGGATAAAGATGCTTATAAATTTCATAGGTCTGATTAACATTAGCCAGATAAATGCTGGTTTCGGCATAGGTTATATTTTTATGAATGGGATCATCACTGCCGTGCTTCCATTCTTGAACTTTGCCTGGACCTGCATTATAAGCGGCAACAACTTCATCTCGACTTGAAAGTTGAGACTGCAAATACGCAAGATACGCAACACCGTACTCAATATTATTCCGAGGATTAAAAAGATCCTGGTAGGGATACGTTTTGGGAGAAATTAAACCTTTGTTTGCCATATGCTGAGCAGTGTCGGGCAAAATCTGCATAAGTCCAACCGCACCTGCTTGAGACTTAGCGTCTTTATTCCAATTAGACTCACATTTGATAACCGCACACACAAGATAGGGATCAACACCATATTTTTGAGAAGCCTGTTTAATAATTTTTGCATACGGAACTGGATAGAACGTTTTTGCAATCTGTTTATCTTGGCTTAGATGAACAAAAAGAACAACAGCCGATATACCTATCACAAAAATAAGTGGTATTACTCTAAACCAGCGAAAAAACCGAGGCTTACCCATATTTACAATCCTTTACCGATCATCCGTTTCATACGGCTCAGATACCACGCTTTAACGTGATGTTTAAGCATTGATACCGAACCTGCATTTAATATAAGTGTATCGCTCTTATGACAAAGCAGTGAATTTCCCACTTGTGCATCCATACGCGCACACATCTGTTCTCTCGAGAGCCCGCGAACTTGTGCATAGCGCAAACGAGCCTTCATGGGTGCAATAAGAGCTAGTATTTCATCTGCTAAATAGCTCACTTCCGAAACTTTATCAATAAGCGGAACCTCAATTACAATCATACGCTGAGACGATGAGGATTTTGAACACACACAAAGCTCTTGTATGCGCGACTTAAGTGCACAAAAAACAAAAGGATGTGTAATACGTTCAAGTTCTGCCAATGCATTAGGATCACCAAATACCTTATGTGCAAGGGCTTGGCGGTCGATGATGCCCTGAGACAGTATTTCTACTCCAAAAGAGGTTACAAGCTGCTGGAGACATAGTGTATCTGAGGCCAAAATTTGGTGATACAACTCATCCAAATCAATACGCACAGCACCAAGTGTTTCAAGATAGTGCCCCACAAGCGACTTACCCGATGCGATTCCTCCGGTAAGAAATACGATATAAGGTGATGACAAAGCGTTTTTCACCTTTACGATTTGCTCTCAAACGTGTGATTACACTTAGGGCAGGTTACGCGAATAATTCCCTTTCCACGAGGCACACGCATGTGCTGATGACATTGGGCACAACTGAGGTGTTTGTAATCTTTTACTTCTTTCGCAAAAAGAAGCGGTTGAGAAATGCACAGACGAAAAGCTCCTAATTTACTTACCACAGCATAAGATTCTTTGCGACGTGCGGAAATGTTATAAGACATGCACCTAAACACGATATAAACCACAAGAAATACAATTAACCATGCAAGAAAGAGCTGGTGAAACAAAAGCGTATTAAGTACGAACAAAATAACGGCGATCTCAAGCAAAAACAGGGAAAGCTCATCCAATCCGTTGCGTCCTTGCAAAAAATCACCAATTTGTTGGCTCAATGATTCTGAATTACGTGATGAACGATTGAGATTTTGCATGCGTGCCATATTCCTACCTCATATATTGCAAGACCGCACAACCTTTTAGAGGCATGCAAGCCTGTGCACAAAACTTTAAACTGCTAATACATCTGTATTGTACAACATTTTGGATGCTATTTTTACATCGTTTCCTCAAGATAAGCGTATACTTAAATCTGTGTAGTAACACGTACATAAACATTTTAGATTAAGGAGCAGAGTATGCCTTTAGTACATGTAGAACTTATCGAAGGAAGATCTGACGAAGCAAAGAAAAAGATGGCTCAAGAAATTATTGAGACCATACACACCTATGCTAACGCACCTAAAGAGCATATTCATGTGATTTTTAACGATATGAAACGCTCAAACTACTTCCATGAAGAAGGATCAAACAAGTAAAACCAACCAGCTGTAACCAGCAGCTCCATCAGTATGCAATTTGTGAGCACGTGATGAGCAAACGCGGTATGCATGAGATACGTGCGATTTGACTGCACAGCTTCGATGTAAGAAAAACTCCCGAGTGCACATTCGTTTAACTCAATATGAGTTGCGAGGCTGCTCGGGAGTTTCTATATGTCTTTCGATATGGTATTCGGAATGCGTTTCATCACGTCCATTACACGCAAAATGCTTTAGCTAAGGCCCAGCATCTAGAAACGCGAGTTCAACTAACCAACCAATTTTTGTACGTCCAAAGCAATCATAAGCTCTTCGTTAGTAGGAACAACAAGCACACGAATCTTTGAATCTGGTGCAGAAATATCGCGGACTTCCCCACTTCTCACAGCATTTTTCTCGGCGTCAATTTTAACTCCAAGCCATTCAAGGCGTTTGGCAACGCCCGCACGAACAATTGCTGAATTTTCACCAATACCTGCAGAAAATGCCATAGCATCAAAGCCCTGCATAGCTTGCGCCATCTCTGCAATAAGAGCAGCGCAACGATAGTAATACATGTTGAGTGTAAGTTGGCAATCTTTATTTCCTTCTTGCGCACCTTGTTCAATATCACGAGAATCAGATGAAATAGCTGAGAGAGCCTTTAGGCCAGACTGCTTATTCATCATGGTATCAATTTCATCGATAGTATAATGACCCTCACGCACAAGATAAAAGACAACAGCTGGATCGAGCGTTCCACAACGAGTACCCATAATAAGTCCGTCAAGTGGTGTTAAGCCCATGGTTGTATCAATGGATTTTCCGTCCTTAATTGCACAAAGCGACGCACCCGATCCTAAGTGACAGCTTACAAGTTTATGAATAGCGCCATCCGTGAATTCGTGAGCAGCTTTCCAAATAAAACGATGCGAAGTACCGTGCGCACCATATTTTCTAATATGTAATTTTTGGGCAACATCACGAGGCAATGCGTAGCGAGATGCTTCCTCAGGCATATGAAAATGAAACGAAGTATCACACACAATTACATTGGGAATAGAAGGAAACATAGTGCGGCAGATGTCAATTACATCGGCTTCAACAGGATTGTGAAGCGGTGCAAGTGGTGCAACTTCACGAACCCAACGCATATTTTCATCAGTTACAATCTGCGATTCGGGAATGTACCAACCGCCCTGTACAACACGGTGTCCAATTCCTGCAACTTCTTTGCCCAAAGGCTTAATAATCTCAAAAACGTACTTGATAGCGTCCTTGTGCGTAGGAAGGGCAACGTTCATAATCTGCTTTTCGCCACCAAGCTCTTCGTGACCAATAAAGGAGCCATCAATACCAATACGCTCACAATTTCCTTTTGCAAATACCTCTTTGGTATCAGGATTTAGCAGCTGATATTTAAGCGAAGAACTTCCCGCGTTAATCACAAGTACATTCATAGCAACCTCTCAAGCATTAAATCAAAACGTTACAGACTCAAACATTGTTGCATATATTTGACAAAACATACCCAACATAAAAGAGCTACATAAATTAAGCTTTTCCAAACGAATTTGAAAGCGGAGCTGCACCCAAAAGATGAATGTGTAGGTGGTGCACGCTTTGTCCTGCATCATCACCTTTATTGGTTACCAGGCGAAGTCCATGCTCTAACTTGTAATGCGCAGCTATTTCGTGCGCAGCATGCACCAACGCAGATAGCGTATCAGCATCTACATCATCGAGTATGTCGGCATAGTGATGTTTGGGAACAATTAAAATATGAACTGGTGCCAGCGGATTTAAGTCTTTAAAAGCGCAAACAAGATCATCTTCATATACAAATTCTGAAGGAATTTTTCCTTCTATAATCTTGCAAAAAATACAATCATCTACTATTTTCATAACAAGTCCTATTCATCTATATATGCAACAGACGGAGCAGCACAGGTATCGGATGTTTCAAGCGATTCTGAAGATGCATCTACAAGAACCTGCACCTTTTGTTCAGCATGCTCAAGTCTTTGACGAAGACTTTTAAGTAACTCTACGCCACGGCTATAATTCTCAAGCGATGCTTCAAGCTCTAAATCACCGCTTTCAAGGCTACGAACAATGCGTTCAAGCTCAATAGATGCTTCTTTAAAGCTCATTGCTTCAACGTCTTGTGCTTGAGACACTGCACTTTTTTCTTCTTGGTTTGACATAACAGAACCTTTCTCTTGTGCGAAAACAAAGTTTTCGCTTGTACTCATAGGTAACTATCTGCTATCTAACAGACAAAATACACACCTTACGTAATGCTTAGCTCTTTGAAAGTTTATTGGTGGTGCAAATATCGCTCACAGACGCATGAAGTGAGCCTGTGCCAAGCATAATAGCAATACGGTCTCCAACGTTAACATCTAAAGCAGACGAAACAACATGGCCGTCATCTGCTTGAACGATGCTATATCCGCGTGCAAGCGATTTAAGTGGCGAAAGCGTATCAAGTGCTTGAGCATACAAACTTAAAGCATGTTTATACGGTTGTAAGAAACTTACACCTGCCTTATTAAAACGCATGAAAAGCGGCGTGGTACGCTCGCGAAAACGTGAAATATCACGTGGCATCGCGGCAAAAAGTCGCTCGGCTGTAAGCTCTAAAGATGTTTGTTTTTCGCTGATAAACGCATCAGGACTAGTAAGACACTTACGCGATGAAATATGATCAAGATATACTTTTGTTTCGGCAAGTTTAGAGTGTATAACACGGTTTGCGCTCTGAGAAAGACTTTCGATATTTACACGCTGCGTTTTTAAAATTGCTGACATGGCTTGAGCAAGTCTTCTCTGACGTTCCCAAATTTGACCCTGTACCTCGTCAAAAGCAGGTGCAACCGATTCGGCAGCAGCGGTGGGCGTAGACGTTCTTCTATCAGAAACCAAATCGCAAATGGACGTATCGGGTTCATGACCGATTCCTGTAATCACAGGTATTGGAGACGCTGCTACGGCACGCGCGACGCTTTCATCGTTAAAGCACATAAGGTCTTCAAACGAGCCACCGCCTCTCACCAAAAGAATGGCATCGGGCTTTGCCTGTGCAGCTATTGCCAGTGCACGACAAATGGTAGCAGGAGCTTGAGCACCCTGAACAGAGCACCCTACCGCTTGTATTTCAACTAAAGGATTCCTGCGTGCAAGCGTTCTTTTAACGTCTTCGATAACGCTTCCAGAAAGCGATGTGCAAACAACAATTCTTGAGCAAAAGCGCGGAATAGGGCGTTTGCGCGCGTCGGACATCAAACCTTCGGCCTCAAGCTTTTTAGCAAGCTGTGCTACCTGCATGCGTAAAAGACCTTCACCTGCAACATGAGCAGACGTTATAACAAACGAAAGTTTTCCGCTTGCACCATAAATATTAAAAGCACCACGAACCTCAAGTTGAAGACCATCTTTCATCTGAAAGTTGCAGGCATTGAAGGTGGATCGCCACATAATGACGTCCATGCTTGATTGTGCGTCTTTAAGCTGAAAGTAACAATGCCCTGAACGAGCGTTAGGACCTCTATAACCACTTACCTCGCCATTGACACACAAAGAAGGCATGGTTTTAACACAGGACTGGGCTTGTGCAACAGCGTCACATACAGAAATAGGTTTATCGTTTTCCATATATCTTATCCACTCCTTATACAATGCTCTACATCGTCTTTTATACTGCAGGGCAAGTTGTTATACACAAGACATGAGTGCCGAAAATCATTAAATTCTCCCCCACCTAATCGCGACTACCCCGTACACGACTTAGCATATAAACCAACTGAAGAATAGAAATAAGTGCAGCTGATACATAGGTAAGTGCCGCGGCAATAAGCACCGAGCGAGCACCTGCTTCGTCGATGGGAGTACCTGCTTGTCTAAGATATGCCAGGGCTCTACGCGAAGCATCTATTTCTACGGGAAGCGTAATAATCTGAAAAATCACAACCGCAAAAAAGAGAAGAACACCAAACTGAACAAGCTGAATAACGTTAAGAAAAACACCCATAAACAAAATGGCGCTCCAGCTATTTTGTGCAAAATTAACCAAAGGCACACATAACGAGCGCAACTGTGCAAATACAAAACCCCGTGCATGTTGTACCGCGTGTCCTGCCTCGTGACAAGCAACCGCAACAGAGGCTACACTTGCTTGCGAAAAGTTGGCAGGACTTAAGTGCAAACTATTATCGCGCGGGTCAAAATAATCGGTTAAGTCACCATCAACATGGCCAATGCTCGTAGAAGCACTACCTAAATCAGATAACATATTTTGCGCAATTTGCGCGCCTGTTAGACTAAAAGATGTTTCGATCTGAGACCAACGTGCATACGTTTTTTTAATATAGGATTGAGATAAAGCACCAATGACCAGCGAAACAACGACTATGCCCATATAGATTGGATCGAAGCCGAACATATATCCGTATAACATAAGTACCTCATAACTTTAAAAGCCAACAGATTAAAGTATCTAGATTATTTTATACCACATCGCGCGGACATTAATGCAAAGCACCAACAAAGGGCACGTACGCATTATGAGGTAAACCATAATTACCTTATAAAAGCTCAACCTTACCATCTTTTACGGTAAGTCCAACCCGACCTTCCATAAGCGCCTGCAATTTTTGCCCAATCATCTCAAAACGCCACGAATCAGACAATTGTGTATCTGATACACCACGCACAAAGGCACATAAATCATCGCGCGTTGCCAAAAGTTGCGTTGCAACACCGGTTTTTTCAGATTGTAATCTTACAAGCGCATACATAAGATCAACAACACTTTCCATCTCCTGAGATGCACGTTCGTGACGTTTTGTAGTTGGATATAATTCGCGAGGACACGCCACACCCTTTTCGATTGCTTGCAAAAGCGTTTGTTTATCTTCAATAGAAAGCGTATCAACCGAACGAATGCGCTCAAGACGCTCCATTGTTTTAGGTGCGCTTTTACACAGGTCGATAACAATTTCATCGGGAATAACCCATTTGCGTGGAATATCCTTATGTGACGCAATAACATCGCGCCAGATGCCAATTTCTCGGGCAATAGCCAGCTGTTTTCTCGTTAAAGAAGAAATGCGACGCATATGAAGATATGCCTCTTGAGGTTTTTTAATTACATGATGTTCGCTACAAACTTCATGCATTTCTTCCAAAAACCATGCATAACGCTCTTTTTCTTTCAGTTCGTGTAAAAGCGTGTCATAAATACGCGGCAAATACCGTACATCATCTGCTGCATATTCAAGCTGCTCTTCTGCCAAAGGGCGACGCGTCCAATCGGTAAGCGATTCGGCTTTTGGCAAATGCACATGACAAAGAGCATCAACCAAAGGCCCATAACCAATCTGAAAACGATGACCCAAAAATGCTGCAGCAACTTGCGTGTCAAACACCGGTTTTGGAAGGCACGAAAAAACATCATAAATAAGCTCAAGGTCTTGGGAGCACGCATGAAATATTTTAGTAATTTTTTTATCCAAAAAAAGCTTGCGCAAGTCTGTAAGATCAGGTATAGACAACGGATCAACCAGAACTATTTCTGAACGCGTAGCGAGCTGAATCAAACAAAGCTTAGGGTAAAAGGTTTTTTCACGCATAAATTCTGTATCAATTGCTAATACATCGCTTTTTGTTGCACGCTCACAAAAACTGGCAAGCTGTTCATAGGTTTCTATATACAAAAGTTCCGTCTCCTGAAGAATGAATTTTACAAAACCATTGTAATATACGTTACAAATTTGAGCGCCATTCATACGTTTAAAATCCTAGAATTTCTATGAGACAATCAACAAGCAACACTAATTTATTACAATAGATAAAAAATAAATGTAATACCTACCAACATTGGCTCACAATTTACACAAAGAGGTGCTATGAAAACAATTCATGTTGCAGCGGCTGTTATCGAACACGACGAAAAAGTTTTAGCTGCAAAACGCCTGCAACCTGTTGAGGATCACTATTGGGAATTCCCTGGCGGAAAAATAGAAGAAGGCGAAACTCCAGAAGCAGCGCTAAGAAGAGAAATTAAAGAAGAGCTTGACATAGAGCTTGGATCTATATGGCCACTTGATTGTATTGAATACGATGTGGACGATACCCATATTGTTCTTCATGCATTTGGCTGCCATTTTCCCTGTGGAGCAACCATAACGCTGGTGGCACATTCAGAATATACATGGCTTGAATATGGTGACTTACTCACGCTTGATTGGCTTGTACCCGATAAACAACTTGCCACATCTGTTGGGCTGGCCTGGGGCGAACTATTTTACACCTCTCATGGTTGCTAAGCACATACGTAGAGTTGAACTAGAGTTAAAGCTGTTTTGCACGACATGGTAAAACTTGACAACAAAAGTCAAGTTCACGTAAGTCGCAAACCATCACAAAGGAGCACAAATGAGTAAAGCTGACAATCTATTTATATCGATGTGCAAAGACATCATAGAGCATGGAACAACTACTCAAGGAGAAAAAGTCCGTCCGCATTGGGAAGACGGAACAAGTGCTTATACCATTAAAAAATTTGGTGTATGTAATCGCTATGATTTGCGTGAAGAGTTCCCTGCTCTTACGCTGCGCAGAACCGCACTTAAAAGTGCTATGGACGAGATTCTTTGGATTTATCAAAAAAAGTCAAACAATATTCATGACCTACATTCGCATATTTGGGATTCATGGGCCGATGAAACTGGATCAATTGGAAAAGCATACGGGTATCAAATTGGTGTTAAAAACCATTATCCCGAAGGTGATATGGATCAAATGGATAAAGTCTTATACGACCTTAAACATAATCCATATTCACGACGTATTATGACGTCAACCTACACCTTTGCTGATTTATCTCAGATGAATCTCTATCCTTGTGCTTACAGTGCAATTTATAATGTTACGCACGAAGAAGGAAACCCTCAACCAACCCTCAACATGCTACTCATTCAACGTTCACAAGATATATTGGCGGCAAACAACTGGAACGTATGTCAATATGCGATCCTTCTTATGATGGTTGCACAAGTTAATCATATGCAGGCAGGAGAGCTCGTTCATATGATTTCTGATGCACATATTTATGACCGTCATGTTGACATTGTAAAAGAACTTATTACGCGTCCAACATATCCCGCTCCCCTAGTGCATCTGAATCCTGATATTCATAACTTTTATGAATTTACAACTGATGATCTCATCGTTGAAAACTATCAACATGGACCTCAAGTTAAGGGTATTCCTATTGCAGTGTAGTGGTTGTGCTACCTCGTAACGTTACAAGCACTCAAAGTGAAATCTAAACCTATCAAAGGAAATGTAATGATTAAAGCAATCGTTTCTGTTACACAAGACTGGGGTATTGGATATAAAGGCGAGCTCCTTGTCCCCAACAAAGCTGACATGCAGCACTTTGTACGTATGACCACTGGAGCATGCGTTATTATGGGTTCAACAACATTTGAAACATTACCAAAAGGCCCACTTAAAAATAGACGCAATATCGTCTTAGCGCAAACACATTCCTATGAACGCGAAGGTTTTCCAAAAACTACCTGTACAGAGCAAGGAACATCCGTGCAAAATTACGAGGTATACACATCAACCCAAGAAGCGCTCTCTCACATAAAACCTGATGAAGATGTATGGATTCTTGGAGGAGCCTATACCTATCAACAATTTCTTCCCTATTGCACAGAAATTGTAGTCACTAAAAACGACTGCGTATGCCAGGCAGATGCATATTTTCCTAATTTAGACAAGATGGACGACTGGCGCATAACAAGCACCACAGAAGGCGGCGTAACTTCTGAAGGCGTGCACTTTTCATTTGTAACATACCAACATGTATAACCCTCACCTTTAACTTAAACGTTAGAGTTTAGATCATAATCGATAGGCGCGCCTTTTGCGCGCCTTTTTTCTTATCCTGTTATCAGCGGCTTGTATGTTCGCAGGTCTTTAAATTTTTCAAATATGCGCGTAAGACACAGCGGCTATTAACTAAACAACCTTCCTGTACAAGTGCAAGCACATGTTCAAGAGTGTACGCTACCCCTTTGCCAGCGCTCATGTTGCAAACTTCCATCACATCGTAACCATTTATTGCAAGCTCTTTACAAGACAAAGGCACTTTCTGCTGCTTTATACACCAAAGCATATAACGTAGATCTTCAATTCGTATGCATGCATGAGTAGGCACTTTCATAAATGTACGGCAATACAGGCGCGCAAACGTCAACAGATGAAACATCTCAATATAAGGATCTGGACTTTTTTTCAATAAAAGATAGTGTAAATCAGAGATAAGCTCTTTTCGCATTGAGCGCCTGCGAACATCATCCATGCAATTTTGCGTTTCGCTATTTTGCGTATCACCATTTTGCTGAGCGCTATCTTGCGTATCACTATCGCAACAAATGTATACCTTTATAAGTCTATGCAATACTTCATGCTCTCTAATGATTCGCATACTTTGTGCACGAGGCACATTGAATCTTTCTAGGCGCTTATAAAAATCTTGTAATACCTGCACAGGCAATGCTTCTGATATGAGAAGCACCATCGAGATGAAACGTTCATCAACTGGCATAAGGCGAGCAATAGCTGTTTCAGCGATACTGTACTGGGAAAAATCACGGTCACCAAGACACTTATACAGCTCCTTAAATTCTGGTATGCACACCGTAAAAATTTTTTGATGCATTCGCAAACTACTAAAGAATAAACCTGAGGTTGAGAGTTTAATAATTTCTGAACCAATGCGCTCAGGGGCAATACGCAACAATTCGAGATAATGCCTGTCAAGTGCAGTTTGAATATCGCTATCGAGCACAAAATGTAAGGTAGCTTGAAATCGCAAGGCACGCAGCATGCGTAGAGCGTCTTCTGCAAAACGAACATCGGCTTTGCCAACACAGCGCAATATATGTGCATGTATATCGTCTATTCCACCGTATACGTCCAAAAGCTTACGCTCTTGATGATAAGCAAGCGCATTACATGTAAAATCACGACGCGCAAGATCTTTTTGGATAGAATCAACAAACGTAACAGAATCGGGATGGCGATGATCGCTATACGTTGTTTCGCTTCGATACGTTGTCACTTCAAAAGCATAATGATCCAGTACAACGGTAATAGTTCCATGCTTACAGCCAGTTCTAAAAACACTACATCCACTATCACAGAAGAGTTGCTCACTTTGTTGCCATGGTGCAGAGGTTGCTATGTCAATATCATGAGATGGTTGTCTCATAACCATATCGCGCACCCATCCGCCTACTATCCACGCACTCCAACCATGCGATTCAAGTATGTTAAGAATACGTATTGCCTGATAAGGCACATCCCAATCGAAAGACATCTGTTCCAAAGAAGTGTTCCTATCATTGGTATGTTTTAAAGAAGTGACCACAAAGATGTTTCCTTTTCAAAAAATAAATACGTAGTTTTACCGTATTGTACAAAGGTTTTGTATAATTTTACATCGTTGGATGTATAACATGATCAATTTATGAAATTCAAATTGTATTGCTTAATAAGGAGGCCATATGGCACAAGTAAGTTCACACAACACGCTTTCACCTGCATGGGCAAAACAACAAAATAGGCGTTTTACTAAACAGAGAGCCAATAAAATCGCACGTAATGCTGTTACCTCCATGGACATTATGAGCGCAGCACGCGACATTTCTACCATGAGAACATATACTGACACCTATGGAATAGCAATTCCCAAAGTGGGAGAAATTACCAACCAACGCCACAGCGGTCGTTGTTGGATGTTTGCGTCGTACAATGTTGCACGCCAAGAAACCATGAAGTTCCTTGACGTTGATACCTTTGAATTTAGTCAAGCCTATGGAATGTTCTACGATAAGCTCGAAAAAGCAAACGCCACGCTTGAATACATTATCTCAACCCGAGATAAAGATCTTGAAAGTAGAGAAGTTGAATACTTATTAGACGGCGTTGCAGCTGACGGTGGATATTTCTTTTATGCCATGAACCTTATTCGCAAATGGGGCGTTGTCCCTAAAGAAGCTATGCCAGAAACTGCATGTTCCGAAAATTCTGAACAGATGGACAATCAACTTGCACGACTCTTACATAAGGATATTTTTGAGTTGCGCACACAAGCAGAACAAGGAGCATCTGTAGAAACCCTTCACGAACTCAAGGATGACATGCTTAAAGAAGTTTACACGTTCTTGTGTATTTGTCTTGGCAACCCACCCGAAAGCTTTGACCTTCATATTGAAGTTGGTTCCAAATGTAAAGCTGATGCCTCTAAGATTCACACTGTTTTACCAGAACCTCAAGATGATGAAAAAGATGATTCTCAAAAGTCTAAAGCTAAGGGTAAGGGTAAAGCTAAGGATGAGACTGAGGAAAAAGAGCATAAAGATCGCGTAACCGTTTTGTATGACACCAACCTAACTCCTCAAGAATTTACCAAGAAATATGTGCCTTTTAAGCCCGAGGAGTACATTCAGCTTACTTCGATTCCATCATCAAAATTTGAATATAACAAGGTGTATCACGTTCAATTTGATGATTCTGTTTTAGGCGGATTTGCTGCACGTTTCTTAAATGTCGAACCTGAAGTGCTTGAGCAGGCGGCTATTAGTGCTCTTAAAGACGGACGCCCCGTATCAATGGCATGTGATGTTTGCCAGCAATTCCCGCGTTATATTGATGACTTTAAGTATATATTGGCAACGGATACTGTTGACATGAATGGTTTGTTTGGAATTGATTTTGATATGAGCAGACCCTCAATGATAGATACTCATGAAACTGGTTTAACGCACGCTATGACGTTCCAGGGAGTTCAACTTGATAAAAAAGGCAAACCACAAGCTTGGAGGATTGAAAACAGCTGGGGTAAAGACGCAGGTAAAGATGGATATCTTATTATGAGCGCCGACTGGTTTAGACTCTATGGTGGAGAAATTGATATCGCAAGAACGTATCTTTCCTCTCAATTATTGGATATTTGGGATAATGGAGTTGATATAGAAGTTATGCCATGGTCTAACATGGGACGAGCTCTTAATCTGCGTAAAAAATAGGGTTAGAGCAAAAATGGTGCTCTAACTTTTGTAATTGTTCTAACTGCTCTAGCTGCACTAACTGCTGTAACAGTATAAAATTACGAATTTATACGCGCACGGTTTTCCGTGCGCGTATTTATATCTCGTGAATATATTTATCGGTTATAAAGCCATCAATCTGACCACAGGAGAGATCTTTAAGTTCTTCTAAACAACGCTTGGCTCTCTCGTCTTGAGCAATAAAACGCACCGTAACCTGTATAGATGTTTCAAAAAGTGTATCCGCAATAGTTCCTTGATAGCGTGCAATACAACTTTGAACACTGCCATATAAAGCATACGAGCATGAGATCACAAGATTTTCTACTATACCCATGCTAACTAGTTGCTTATGCATGCATGCATCTTCGCACGCTTTTTCGGTAGCCGTGCTGTAAGCTCGCTTAAGACCACCAGTGCCTAACAAAATACCACCAAAGTAGCGTACGACTACTCCAACACAAGCATGTAACTCATAATGTTGTAACACAGATAATATGGGGATTCCTGCGGTTTTAGAAGGCTCACCATCATCGCTCACATGCGATATACCCTCAGGTAAAAGCCAAGCCGAACATACATGACGTGCATGAGGATGTTCGGCTCGTTTTTGTTCTATATATGTTTGTGCTTCAGACTTATGTGTAACACGACTGAGATAAGCTATAAATTTACTTGACTTTTCAGCATAGATGCCAAGCGGTTCACAACCAGCTTTTATCGTCTTAAATTCCTGCATAATCCCCTACGGTACCACATAACGTGTAAGCATTACTTCTTAAAGCGGTCATCACCACCGTGAAGCGCGGCCATAACTTCTTGAACGTACTTCTCGGTATTTTGTTTAGCGTCCTCAAAATCGTACTGCATAAGGTCGTCGAAATTAGGATCGAGGCCCAAATCAAGCGGAGCCTGAGGCTGCTGACCATCATCAATAACCAAGAATTGATTAGATCCAACCGTTTGCGCAAGGTTTACGCACTGCGGTGAAAGCGCAAACTCAACCCAAAGCTTAGCTGCGTCTGGATGCTTGCAACCCTTCATGATGGCCGTAGCACCAATCTCGTATCCCGAACCCGAAGATGGCGTGATGAGGTTAATGTTAGTGTATCCGTTTGAAACAATTTGTTCAATTGCCTGACTTAAGAATCCAATACCAAGAATACATTCACCCGTACCAACATTTTTAGCAGGACCCGCACCACTCTTTGTGTATACAGCAATGTTTTTATCCAGATCAACAAGATATTGAATTCCCTTGTCATGACCATATTTTTGAATTGCCGTATTGCAAATAAGTTTCGCAGTACCTGCCGTATAGTAGTTAGATGACCATATAAGCCCTTTATACTTAGGGTCAAGCAGGTCAGGCCAGTCTTTAGGAACATCCAAATTAAGACGTTTTACTTCGTCGGAATTATAGAAAAAGCCCAAGGAACCCTTATAAATTCCATGCCACATATCTTGTGCATCCTTGTAACGCGAAGCCCTAAGATGAGAATCATTACGAGCTTTATACGGCTCAAGCAAGCCTTTTGCAGCTGCAATATTATAAGGATCGGTAGTACCACCAAACCAAACATCACCTGATGGATGCCCATTTTCTTCTTCGATTTTTGCCTGAACCTCGCCTGTTGACATACGTTGGAATTGAGCATCTATACCAAAAAGCTCCTTAAATTTTTCGCAGACAACTGCAAGATACGGCTCATCACATGAGCCATAAACAATAAGCTCTTTGTCTTTCTTTGCAGCATCAATAACATCTTGAGTTGCGATGCGATCCAAATCACTGGAAGAAGCACCACCGTTTGAGCCTGCACCTGAACTACAACCACCTAACAAGGCAGACAAAGAAAGAGCAGCTGAAGAAGCTAAAAACGACCTTCTCGAAAGAGTATTCATATCATCCTCAATTCTGTTGACAAGGACACCTCAACCACAATCATTTGTGATATTAAGTGAACTATACCGCCAAGATAATTACTCCCTCGATCAATATTCGATAAATGGTATAAAATATGCAATGAAAGTAACTTTGGATAAAATTGATCAAAAATATCCATTGACTTTACAGATTAGATGGTGTAGATTTCATGTATCAAATCAGACCCCGTTTTCTTCGCAATGATTTGTAACAAATGAGTGTCAAGTTTGTGCTGCATCGGCTTTAATTCAAGTTGTGCAAAGAAAACGTATCATGCGAAAAACGCGTCAAACACCATTAAAACATAGCTATAACTTCTGATTCTTATGCAATCATGCGCAAGAATGAATCAGCCTAATTTTCAAAAAAAATTTGTAGTACATATTGCAGTACAACAATATTACGCACTCTAGAAATCTTCAGTCGTCGTTATGAGAAAGGAGTGCGCTCTTTATGCACCGACATCCCACAAAAGGAATAACATTCGCACATAAATCATGGCATCTTCATGCCAAACAGCTATATTATATCTGGCGTATTGCGCTCAATAAATTTGCGGCGCATATCCAAAATTTATATGCCTTCCGGCATTTTGTGCGTCTACATAGTTTAAATCAAGCAAACTATCAAACAATAATACTTATGCTGAGTTTATTTTCCTGCTTACTGTTTACAACATTTTCTCAAGCAAAGCCCGTTCATTTAGCTGGTGGTGGCACGGTTGAGCTTCATTCAGATGGTACAATTACAGGCACATGCTATCAACAGTTTGACTTACAACGCTATAAACGTGGTCGTGCTATCAATCCCGACGATAATCTTGCCAATTTTATTGTCACTATGCCAGATGGTGCAGTCATCAGAACGCAATGCATCAACCCAGATAGATTCGTTTCTGCCGATGGAACCTACTCATTCACAGCAGTTCCTGATTCAACTGGGAAAGCCTATGAGATAACTGTCCATTCGGAAGTATCTGTAAGATATGCAGGGTATGGAACAGATGTAGACTGGAGTTATGGACATAGTAGTATCGGGCAAAACACCTCTACAGCTGGTTGCCATCCAAAATGGGCACCGCGCATGACTGGCTGGATTGTAATTCAGAAAGCTAGCTCAAATCCCGATTGTAGCAATAACAACTCCATGTATTCCCTTGAAGGTGCAGTATATGACATTTATGACTCACAAGGAAGCATTGTAGATACCATTACAACCGATAAAAAAGGATACGGATGTTCACATGAACTTATACTGGGTAGCTATAAGGTATGGGAACGAACCGCACCAAAAGGTTACGCGCTTGATACCCAAGGACATGCTGTAGATGTTTCAGCAGGCGAAACTCAAAAACTAACGCTAACAGATATTCCTCAAAATGACCCTGTTCGTATGGTTGTACAAAAAATAGACGCAGATACGCAAACCCCTACCAGCGAAGGAGCAGCAACGCTTGCAGGAGCTGAATTTACCTTAAAATTCTATCCGCGTGAAAGTGCAACAGGCATGCCAGCACGCACATGGGTACTTAAAACTGATAAGGACGGTGTAGCATCACTTTTACAAGCATCTACAACATATGGTCAATATTTTGTAAAAGGACAAAATTTTTATCTTGATTCACAAGGAAGGTCAACCCTGCCCCTGGGTACACTTACTATTGAGGAAACAAAAGCACCGAGCGGCTATCTACTTAATTCCCACGATGTTCACACCGTGCATATTACATCTGACAATACGAACGAAGAAGAAGTACACAGCTATGTTGTTCCCAAACATAAAGATCAAGTAAACCGCGGTGGCATCCGTATCGAAAAGATAGACCGCGAACTGATGAGTAACTCAGCACAGGGTGATGCAACACTTGAAGGTATTACCTTTGCAGTTGTAAACCTCAATACGCAAGCTGTTAAAACTTCTATGGGTATGTGTGAACCACATCAGGTATGCGCTCGTATTACTACCACCAATAAAGATGGTCACTTTATAGCACAAACATCTGATCAAGATCTACCTTTTGGACACTACAAGATCTATGAGGAAAGCTCTAATGACTCGTACCTCAATGATGGATTTAAAGCTGAATTTGATATTACCCACGATCAAGAACTAGTAAGTCTCACAGATGCTAATTCATGCGCTCAAGATAGCGTTGTACGAGGTGGCATTAAGCTTGGGAAAATAGATAGAGAACTAAACGTACACACCCCACAAGGTGGCGCTACCCTCGAAGGTGCACAGTTCAGTGTATATAACAGTAGCAAAGCCGCAGTTATGGTAGAAGGAAAACTTATTCAACCAGGAGATCTAGCAACTACCATTACAACAGATAGAGATGGGTATGCCAGTTTAAGTGATCACTGTCTTCCCTATGGAACCTATACCATTTGTGAAACACAAGCTCCAAAAGGCTATAAACTTAATAGCACATGGGAACGCACGGTAAAAATTAGAAAGAATGGAACAGTATACGACTTATCAAGTATAAAAGAATCAGTAGATGATTCAGTACAACGCGGTGGCGTAGAAATCATTAAACTGGATAAAGAATTGGTACAAAGTCGTGCGCAAGGCGATGCAACACTTGAAGGTATTACCTTTGCAGTTGTAAACCTCAATACGCAAGCTGTTAAAACTTCTATGGGTATGTGTGAACCACATCAGGTATGCGCTCGTATTACTACCACCAATAAAGATGGTCACTTTATAGCACAAACATCTGATCAAGATCTACCTTTTGGACACTACAAGATCTATGAGGAAAGCTCTAATGACTCGTACCTCAATGATGGATTTAAAGCTGAATTTGATATTACCCACGATCAAGAACTAGTAAGTCTCACAGATGCTAATTCATGCGCTCAAGATAGCGTTGTACGAGGTGGCATTAAGCTTGGGAAAATAGATAGAGAACTAAACGTACACACCCCACAAGGTGGCGCTACCCTCGAAGGTGCACAGTTCAGTGTATATAACAGTAGCAAAGCCGCAGTTATGGTAGAAGGAAAACTTATTCAACCAGGAGATCTAGCAACTACCATTACAACAGATAAAGATGGATATGCTAGTTTAGATGATCACGCACTACCTTATGGTACATATCTTATAAAAGAAACCAAAGCTCCAAAAGGATATGAGCTTAATAGCACGTGGCAACGCGTTGTAAAAATCAGAAAAGATGGAACTGTATATGACTTATCAAGTGAGAAAGAATCAGTAGATGATTTAGTACAACGCGGTGGTATCCATATTGAAAAGATAGACCGCGAACTTATGAGTAACAAAGCTCAAGGCGATGCAACACTTGAAGGCATTACCTTTGCCGTTGTAAACCTCAATGATAAAGCTGTTAAAACGTCTATGGGTATGTGTGATCCTCAACAAGTATGTGCTCGTATTACTACAACCAACAAAGATGGTCACTTTATAGCTCAAACATCTGATAAAGACCTGCCTTATGGACACTATAGAATCTATGAGGAAAGTTCTAACAATTCATACTTAAACGATGGTTTTGAAGCTGAATTTGATATAGACCGAAATAAACAGATCGTAGACTTAACACAGATTAGTAACTGTGCCCAAGATAGTGTCGTAAGAGGTGGTATTAAGCTCGGAAAGATAGACAAAGAACTTAACAAACATAATGCACAAGGCGCAGCAACACTTGAAGGCGCAGAGTTTAGCGTATATAACAAGAGTGCATCTGTTGTAAAAATAGGTGATAAACTCGTAGCGCCTAATGAGCTTGTTACCGTACTTAAAACTGATAAAACAGGTTGCGTGGTAACAGATAAACGCATGCTACCTTATGGTACATATCTTGTACAAGAAACTAAAGCACCAATAGGTTATGAACTAAACAATGCGTGGGAGCGATATGTAAAAATCTTAAAAGATTCAACTATATATGACTTGTCAAGCGAGAAAGAATCTGTAGACGATCAAGTACAACGTGGTAGTGTACGCATCGAAAAGATGGATAAAGATCTCATGAGTAACTCTGCTCAAGGCGATGCAACACTTGAAGGTATTACCTTTGCCGTTGTAAACCTCAACGATAACGCTGTTAAAACATCTATGGGTATGTGTGAGCCTAATAAAGTGTGTGCTCGCATTACTACCACCAATAAAGATGGTCACTTTATAGCACAAACACTTGATAAAGACTTGCCTTATGGACACTACAAGATTTATGAGGAAAGCTCTAATGATTCATATCTTAATGATGGATTTAAAGCTGAGTTCGATATCACTAAGGATCAAGAACTGGTAAGTCTTACAGATACTAATTCATGTGCTCAAGATAGTGTTGTACGAGGTGGTATTAAGCTTGGAAAGATAGATAAAGATCTTAACAAGCATAATGCACAAGGTGGTGCTACTCTTGAAGGTGCGGAATTTAGTGTATATAACAAGAGTACAGCTGCTGTTATGGTGAATGGAAAACTTATTAAACCAGGCGATCTAGCAACTACTGTTACCGCTAATAAAGATGGGTATGCCAGCTTAAGTGATCATTGCCTTCCATATGGTACATATCTTGTACAAGAAACCAAAGCTCCTAGAGGTTATGAACTTAATAGCACATGGAACCGTACGGTTAAAATCAGAAAAGATGGAACTATATATGACTTATCAAGTGAAAAAGAATCAGTAGATGATCAAGTACAACGTGGTAGTGTACGCATCGAAAAGATGGATAAAGAGCTTATGAGCAACAAAGCTCAAGGTGACGCTACACTTGAAGGCATTACCTTTGCCGTTGTAAACCTCAATGATAAAGCTGTTAAAACATCTATGGGTATGTGTGAGCCACAACATGTTTGTGCTCGTATTACTACAACCAACAAAGATGGTCACTTTATAGCTCAAACATCTGATAAAGACCTGCCTTATGGACACTATAGAATCTATGAGGAAAGTTCTAATGATTCGTACGTAAATGATAATTTTGAAGCTACGTTCAATATCACTAAAGATAAAGAACTGGTAAGTCTTACAGATGTAAAAACCTGTGCTAAAGATAGTGTCGTACGAGGTGGTATCAAGCTTGGAAAGATAGACAAAGAACTAAACGTACACACCCCACAAGGTGGAGCTACTCTTGAAGGCGCAGAGTTTAGTGTATATAACAAGAGTACAGCTGCTGTTATGGTAGATGGAAAGCTTATTCAACCAGGCGATCTAGCAACTACCATTACTACTGATAAAACTGGTTGTGTTGTAACAGATAAACATATGCTACCCTATGGAACCTATACCATTTGCGAAACCAAAGCGCCAGAAGGATATGAACTTAATAGTGAATGGTCTCGTGAAGTTAAAGTCAGAAAAGATGGAACTATATATGACTTATCAAGCGAGAAAGAATCAGTAGACGATCAGGTAAACCGTGGCGATATTCGTCTTATTAAACGAGATGATGAAACGCAGAAACCTATGAGCGGCGTTATCTTTAAGCTTACAAGTAAAACAACTGGTGAAACTCATCTGCTTATGACTGATGAAAATGGTGGAATCAATACATCATCTGAGTTTGTAAAGCATTCATATAAAACTAATCAAAACGATAGTGCTTTGAATGCTGATGGTACATGTGACACAACTAAGCTTGTGACAGATGTAGGTGTATGGTTTGGTGGTACAAAAGATACTAAAGATGGAGCAAAGCCTAGTGATACGTTAGGAGCACTTCCTTATGATACCTATACCATTCAAGAGCTTAGATCTCCTCAAAACAAGGGTAAAAAGCTCATAAGCTTTGATATACATCTCACCCGTCCTCGTTATAACCTGATTCTAGGAACGCTTAATAATAAGCCAGCTGAATCTTTTATCACTGAGCTTTTAAGTACTAACTCAAATCATAGTGCTTATGCAGAAGAAAAAACTACCCTCACCGATACGCTTTCCTTTGAGAACTTAAACGTAGGTGCAACGTATACGGTAAGCGGATACTTAGTAGAAAAAGATACAGGAGAGCCACTACAAGACGCGCAAGGTAAGGATATACGTGTAGAGAAAACCTTTACCGCACGTATAGCATCTGATAGGGTAAAGCTTGTGTATACCTTCAATGCTAAAGGTCTTAATGGTAAAAGCGTTGTAGCATTTGCTACACTCAAAGATAAAGATGGAAACATCATCTGTAGTGAAAAAGACTTAGACGAAGAAGATCAAAGCGTACGCTTTACAAATCCTCCAAAACCACCAGAGCCGCCCGTGTGCCCACCGACTCCGCCTGTTACACCACCAGAGCCGCCCGTGTGCCCACCGACTCCGCCCGTATGTCCGCCGACTCCGCCCGTATGTCCGCCATGCTTGCCACCGACTATAGAGACTCCAAAACCACCAGCACCGCCTGTCACACCGACTGATGTGCCGCCAACCCCACCTGTCACACCACCTAACAAACCAGCGGACGAACCACCTGACGTGCCATCTGACACGTCCCATGAGTCGCTTGCAAAGACTTCCGATATTACTCGTATGGGACTTGGACTTCTAGCTTTAGGCACGGGTATAGGGCTTATCTCATACGGTATATACCGCAAACGTAAAAACACTCATAAGCACTAAAGACGCACTCTAATATAGGCTCACATAAAATAAGACGGTGGTCACGAGATTGTGACTACCGTCTTTGTGTTAAAAATCATGGGCGAGATCATATATAATGTTTACTCCCTGTGACCTTGTTCGGGGCGTATGTGCCATTTTTGATAGAAGAAATGTATCCATGCCTACATACAAACTATCCTATATAAGGAGAGCCTCTGACATATTGCCAGAAACACCTTGAATAAGACATATGCAGCTGTGTTTTAGACAAGCAAAACTGCTTATTATTTTCCTCCATCGTTTTCTTCTTGCAAAGAATACCTAAACTTACAATATTCCTAGACTTTTGACGAGACATGGAGCAATTCCGTGTACATGCTACTTTTCCGAAAAAGATTCTGCTGACGCATTTCTTAAAGAAAGTAGCAACAAAACAAGTCCAGTGCCCACCAGCACATGAGATATACCAGCAAAGCCCGTCAAGACCATCGAAAGTTGCTGTGAAATGGTGCATCTTGTAACCTGGATTATGCCTCGCATAGTCATAGATAAAGCCAAGCTCGGCAAGCCAAGATTATACACATACAAAAAAATGCGAAACGTTTTGTTTTTCTCCAACGCCTGCGTACGGGTAAATAATGCCAAGAGTAAAAATACAAACATTCCTAAAATAAAAAGATGCGTATGCACTTTACCTAAGCTTGTCACGCCACTAAAATCACAGTATTTGGTAAACTCACGATAAAAAATACCGCTAGCTGCTGCTGCTCCTGCATAACACAAAGTCAAATTAAAATATTTTCTGTTCATAATAAAGCTTCCTTTCTCTCCTTTTTCCAAGCCTGATAAGCAATTTGGATCATCCACAAATATGCACAAGTTTTTGGAACCATCAAAATTCCGATTGCAGGAAACGTCTCAGAAGCAACAACTACTGGCAGATAAAAAGCAAAACTGAGCGCGATCGTCACCCAAAGATAACGAAAATCAGCATCTTTTTTCTGATAAGCACAACGGTAAAACAGGACAAGCAACAGTAAACCTATGAGCGTAAAAGGAATATTTCGATAAATTCCCCACATTAAAGGAGGTTGTGAACTTAGCCACTCGTTTTGAGGTAAAAGCACTAATAATCCTCGCAACGCTACCAAGAACCACACCAAAAACGTTAGACCCTTCTGCTGCTTAATCTGATACCGTTCACGCCAAACGTAGTAAAGCAGAAGATAGAATAGTGTCATGGTCAATGATGTGATCAATTTTCCAATACCCAAGGCAAATGGATAAGCTGCTATACCTAAAGTATTCAAGGCAATTATCCTTGGTACCAAGTGAAAAGTATCTCCTATGCCCAAAACCAATGCCATAATCCCAAACAAACGAAATTGTTTGATATCACCAGCTGATGTAACTAACTTAAAACCTGCACAGATTACTACCACCAAATAGGTGGCATCAAAAATCGTTTCAAAAACGGCTTGCATTATTCCTCCTTATAATATGAACATTGTTCGATTTGGTCCAAAATAAAATTTTCTCCGCGCATCCAAAAGGGAAAGCGAGAAAATTCTTATTTGCAATAAATAATTCGTCTAATTATCTCGATCAAAACCGTAGAATTAAAATCTTTCTGCAGCATCAGAGACATCATATGCATGATAATAAAATCAACAAACTCATCTTCTGTAAAGACATCACTGAATACGTCAGGCTGTACCGCCTGATCGTTTTGCAAAACCTGCAGCATATTTGTTTTCATCTTCGCCAAATAGTTTTGCATCGTCTTTTGTCCCTTTGCCTGACCTCGCGTAGAAAAACTAAGCGAATGGACCGTAAAGAAATTGGGGTATTTCAGGATTCCCCGCTTAAGATGCTCAAAGAAATTCGTAATATAGCGATCGAAAGGTAAAGCCGCATGAGTTAATTTTTCACTGTTAAAAATATCATCCCAAACACTCTCGACAGTTGCCAATAGAAGTTCATCTTTAGAAGGGAAATAATAATACAGCGAGCCTAATGCCACATGACAGAGCTGCGCTACTTTCCTCATATTGACAGCAGTCAAACCAGACGTGGCAACAAGTTGACGACAAGCAGTAAGTATCTCTTCTCTTGAAGTTACGGCTGTATTCATTTTCACCTCCCTACTGAACATTGTTCAGTTTGCATAGTTAGAATTGTAGGACCCCTGCAGCTCGCTGTCAATCCTATTACCGAGGCTTATGATTGCGATATCAGAATAAGGCTCGCGCAATAAAAACGGTGGTTAATTACACACGTAAGTCGAACACTAACTAAAACAACTACGTCTCTGAAAAATGCGTGACAACTACCGATATGTGCTCTTGAACCCTTTCATCATGTATAATTACAAGCATGTAAAAAACGTGCAACAGGCATAATCAGCCATATGCATAACCTTAAAAACGCTTACATCAACATGTAAAAGGACACCATGGAAGTTTATCTTGACTACGCAGCAGCAACCCCTATGGATAAAGAGGTTTACGAGGCACAACTCCCCTACTTTACTCAGAAGTTTTACAACCCTTCTGCTTCTTATTGTGTAGCGCAAAAAATTCGGCAAGATCTCAATAATGCAAAGACGCATATTGCACAAACACTTGGTACAAAAAGCGCATCAATAGTTATGACGGCAGGCGCAACAGAGGCAAATAATCTTGCTTTAGCATGTGTAACTGGCCCCGTGATCTCTGATTCGCTTGAGCACGATAGTATCTTGGCATGTGTTAATCAACGCGAGCATACGCTGCTGTGCCCCACAAAAGAGGGTTTTATTACACCTGAGAACCTCCAACAAGCTCTTACACCACAGACACAACTGGTTTCTATAGAATATGCAAATGGCGAAATCGGGGTAATACAGCCGCTACGAGAGCTTGCTAAAGTTATCGAACAAGAACGTTACCGCAGGCTTGTTCATCATGAAACAACCCCTTTGTTTTTTCACGCGGATGCATCTCAAGCAGCTCTTACCTGCTCGGTTAATGTGTCCTCATTAGGCGTAGACCTTATGACCTTATCGGCGGCTAAAATTTATGGACCAAAACAGGTTGGGCTTTTGTACGTATCGCCAAACGTTGCACTCAAACCACAGATTTTAGGTGGCGGACAAGAAGGCGGCATGCGTTCTGGTACCGAAAATGTTGCAGGTACCATAGCATTTGCCAAAGCTTTAGAACTCGCTCAACAATATCGAACAAGTTCAGGACTTCAAGAACTTAAGCGCAATAGAAATTTTATGCAAAAACAATTAACTCGTTTATTCAAATGCGCGGTAATTTCGGGCCCTCGCAACGATCGACATCGCTTACCAGGGTTGTTACACATATCATTTCCCTATCTAGAAGCACGTCGCCTTATTATTTTATTGGAAAATATGGGCGTCTACGTTGCAACAGGTTCTGCATGTGCAGCTAGTAAGATGAAAATTTCCCATGTACTCAAAGCACTTGGAATACCAGAATACATAGCACAGGGATCCTTGCGAATTACCCTTGGCAAGCACACGACTCAAGAAGAAATAACCTATGCAATTTCTAGTATAGAAAAGGCAGTTAACTCTGAAATGCATCGCCTTAACCTTACTGACAAAATCATATGCGAAAGAATGAATAATGAATCTGTAACAGCGCTGCATACTACTGCATAACGCATCAACAGTTTTCATGCGCATGTGTTTAAACGTATATTTTACAAGCAATGTCCACATCAAACACCTAGAACGGATGAGCTTATGACAACAAATACACCACACGAAACAGACACAGCCCTTGATACGCCTTCCCCGCTAAAACCTGAAGCAGATTTAGACACCCTGCTCAATGCCGTAATTACCTCGGCTCAAGAAATGCCTGCACGCCCTTCATACGCTCCTTTCGGCGCGCGCGTATATCTTGGTATGAGTGGTGGCGTAGATTCGGCATTATCTGCTGCCTTGCTCCAAGAATGGGGGTATGACGTTAAAGCAATCTACATGCGCAACTGGTCGCGCGATTTACCAGGTTTTAAGTGCACATGGGCAGATGATCTAGCGGATGCAGAGCGACTTGCTGTTAAATTAGGCCTTACCCTAGAAGTGTGGGATTGCGAAAAAGAGTACAAAGAAACAGTTGTTGACTACCTCATAAATGCATACCAGCACGGATTTACACCAAACCCTGATGTAATGTGCAATCAAACGGTAAAGTTTGGCACCTTTGCAACGCGCGCCTTTGAGCACGGAGCAGATTTTATTGCAACGGGACATTATGCGCGCGTCTATACCGATAGCCACAGCCACGTGCATTTGTTACGAGCAGCAGACGAACATAAAGATCAGACGTATTTTCTTTGGCGTGTAAAGCCTTCCTTGCTTGAAAAAACTATATTCCCTATCGGATCAATTGCGTCTAAAGAAATTGTTCGCCATATGTGCGCTACACGCGGCTTAGGCATAGAATCAAAACCAGATTCGGACGGCATCTGTTTTATTGGCGAGGTAGGTATTCGCACATTTTTACTTGATACACTCTCCAAACGTGCAGGTGACATTGTTGAATGGGAAACTGGTAATGTTTTAGGTCATCATGACGGAGCATTTCTGTACACCATTGGCCAGCGCAAAGGCTTAAATTTGGGTGGAGGACCTGCACGCTATGTTGTTGGTACCGATACCGAAAAAAATCGTGTATATGTTACCGCCAATACCAAATGTCCTGATTTATGGTGCCAAACCATGGTATTAGACGATGTATATCTTCTTAATGAATCAATTGACGAACGCGCCCTATATCAAGTCCGCCTTCGTCATACCGGAAAACTTCAAGATGTGCATGTAAAACCAATACATGATCATAAAATAGAGCTGTATTTTGAAAGTGCTGTGCCAAAAATTGCTGCAGGACAAAGTGCTGTTATCTATCAAGGAAAAATTTGTGTAGGTGGCGGCATAATTCAAAAGCAACCCCTGCATCTTTCGTGGTGTTAAAAGAACATGCGGTAAAATATAAACCTGTTGAGCATCTGTTCTACAAAAGCCTACAGAGCACAAACACACACGAAAGGAGGTGCTACCTTGCAACAGCCACAGGCAACTCGTCAAAGCAAAACAACTCGTGATGTAAAAAATCGCGCAGCAAAAAAAGTTTCGATACGCGTATCAGCATCATCAAGTGTCAGCGAGAACCAAGAACAAGCAGAACAGCAAAGTATGTCTCTTGTTCGTAAGAGCTTACTATTTTTATGTGCTGTTGGGGTAGCATATCTTCTTTATCTGGTATTTTCAGGTCAGCTAGACGAATTTATTGAAGCTCTTCAAGGTGTTAACACCGATTGGGTTATATATGCCATGCTCTGCTACGTAGTCTACTACATTTTAGGCGTAAGCGCGTATGTTATAGCAGTTATCAAAGACCCACATAGTCCTGTTGGTATACGCGATCTTATGAGTGTAGAAGCGTCGGGCATATTTTTCTACAACTTAACGCCTAACGGTGCAGGAGGTCCTCCTTCACAAATTTTTAGGCTGACGCGTGCAGGACTTTCAATTGCGCAAGCAGGAGCCCTTGAATATACTCGTTTTATTATTTACGAAGCAGGCGAAGGCATATTCGCAGCCCTTATGATGATTTTTAGAGGCCACTATTTCTTTGAAACCTACGGCGATGTATTTTACGTAGGGGCAGCACTGTTCCTCTTTAAAATTCTGCAGGTATTTGGCCTACTTGCCGTTTGCCTTTGGCCACAAAGTATCGCAAGTATTGCTAAGTTTGTACTTCGTATGATGTCTCACATTGGCTACTTTAGAAAAACCTGTCAAGCATGGTCAGCAACACTGGAAACGCAGATTATAGAATTTTCTCACGGTTTTAAATCGGCTGCAAAAAATCTGCCAGAAATGTTTCTTGCTCTTGTTATAACACTGTTTCAGCTGGGCTGCTTATATGCCCTGCCATGGTTTGTTCTTAAAGCATTTGGTTTACCTGCAGATCTTCTCACGTGCCTTGCCTGTGGAAGTATGCTCGAATTGCTCACCTCCGCTGTTCCGCTACCAGGTGGTACACTTGGTGCCGAAGGCGGTTTTGCGTTCCTATTCATGCCAATGTTTGGGGTAAATACCGCTGCAGGTTATGTAGTATGGCGTATGGTCGAGTATTTCTTACCCGTTCTTGCAGCTGTTCCATTACTGGGACTACGCTCCACACACCAAGCAACTATACATGCACGATGGACTCACCTAGAAAAACGAGTTAAACGCCTCGCACAAAGAGGCATTAAAGAATATACATCGCCTCACAGCGATGGGGTAAGAATTGCTATACATAGCAAAACAAAATCTAGATCAAAAAAGAAATAAAGATTATAGCAACAATAAGCCTATAAAGTATTACGTCGATAAGCTCCTAAACATGGCGTTTATGCCTCTAGGAAGCATAAACAAAGTTATATACTTTAAATTATTACCTTATACATGGATTAAAAGAAAATGGTGGGCGTTAGAAGATTTGAACTTCTGACCTCTTCCGTGTCAGGGAAGCGCTCTCCCCCTGAGCTAAACGCCCACATCAAACAAAGCACATCTTAGGGTATAAACATGTACCGTAACACAACCCCTAACAACAGTGCGTAAGCTACTATAAATGAAAACACGCGCACATGCAAGTAAAGACGCGCCTTATGTGTCTATATTCAAAAGAAACATACAAACCAAGGTGAGTACACATAAAGGTTTGTGCGGACACAAACCCTTTGACCCTACTTCTACCTTAGTAAACCATACCCATTGCCTCACGAACTTCTGCAAGCGTCTGCTCTGCTTTGGCACAAGCGCGCGCATTGCCTTGGTGTAAAACATCTTTAATGTAAGACATATCCTGCTCAAGCTCACGACGCTTTGCGCGAATTGGCTCAAAGTAGGAATTAACAGCATCAATAACTAAAGATTTAAGCGCGCCTGAGCCTGCGTTACCAATCTCTTCGGCAATTTCTTGTGGATCACGATTAAGGCAAATACCTGCCGTGGTAAGCAGTGCCGAAACACCTGGGCGAGCCTCAGGATCAAAGGTAATCATACGCTCGGAGTCGGTCTTTGACTTCTTAATAAGTTTTGCAGTTTGCTGCTCATCCATACACAAAGAAATAGCATTGCCATAGGATTTGCTCATCTTGCGTCCGTCTAAGCCCGGAAGCAGTGGCATAGACGTAAGTAAGCCGTTTACCTCGGGAAAAACATTACCATAGCGCGCATTAAAACGATGAGCAATTTTATTGGTAGCTTCAATATGTGGAAGCTGATCGCGTCCAACTGGAACGATATTTCCCTTGCAAAAGAGAATATCGCAAGCCTGATGAACTGGATAGGTAAGCAACAAGCCCGTAAGTGCATGACCAGAGGCTTCTTGTTCGGCTTTAACGGTAGGATTGCGCTCCATTTCGGCTTCGGTAAGAAGCGACAAAAACGGAAGCATTAACTGATTTTCAGCAGGAATAGCCGAGTGCGTAAAAATCATAGTTTTATCTGGATCTATACCACAGGCAAGATAGTCAATAACCATGTTATAAACATTATCAGCAATGTGCTCGGTGGTGTCTCGATCGGTAATAACTTGGTAATCGGCAATTACAATATTGGTGTTAATACCCATATTTTGCAGACGAACACGCTCTTTGAGCGTCCCAAAGTAATGCCCCAGATGAAGCCTGCCCGTTGGTCTATCGCCAGTAAGCATAGTATATGATTGCGGATGAACAGCAAGATCTTGCTGAATAGCATTACTTGTTTCTAATGCTTTCTCATAACTTTTTTCGTTGGGCATCTTAACACCTCACAACTTTACCTGACCATAGCTTATGCTTACAGAACACGCCCTTGGCATCTTCAAACAGATACAAAATAACCCGCCTCAATCAGACGGGTTTATGTTAGATCACTATATAAAATCTTGTTTGTAAATTACAAAACTATGCAGTACGAACGTGTACAAAATGTTTTGCACCTTTTACAAACTCAACTTTACCGTCTGCTAATGCAAACAATGTATCGTCTTTGCCGCGACCAACATTCTCACCAGGAGTAATGTGTGTACCACGTTGACGAACAATAATCTGACCAGCTTTAATGTCTTGGCCACCAAAAACCTTGGTACCAAGGCGCTGTGCGTTGGAATCACGACCATTACGGGATGAACCCAAACCTTTTTTATGTGCCATAACTAACCTACCTTATACGTTCAATCAACTTAATCTTGCAACCCATAAGCCTTAAGCTTCGGTACTGTCTGCCTTTTTAGCAGCGGCAGAACGAGTAGTTGGTAAGCTTGACACAACAAGCTTAGTAAGGTTTTGACGATGTCCCTTTGTGCGGTGATAACGTTTACGTTTCTTGAGCTTAAACACAATGACCTTTTTGTCTTTGTATTGCTCAAGTACCTCACAGGTAACTTTTTTCTTTGATAACGTAGCGGCATCACAAATGGTTTTTTTACCATCATTGAGCATAAGAACGTCAAGCTTAACCTTGTCGCCAGGTTGCGCGTCGAGCTTCTCAACACTAATAATGTCGCCCTTGGCAACCTTATACTGCTTGCCACCAGTGGTAACGATTGCGTACATGTGCTAACCCTTCATTACAGTATCTGTGCAACAGCTCCCAATCTTACTCTAAAACCTGCGGTAAAGTCAATAAAGGGAAAGAAGACTTTTTATACAGCCGCATGGCAAGATAAGAACGTGCAGTTGAATGCACATTTTTTACCAAACGTATGGTTGTCTTCATAATAATCACAAAATAAAAAACAATACTCTCCCAAATAGAGTATAAAACTATGAGCAAGCCAATCTAAGAGCTTTTGATCTCGATATAGTGTTCTTTATCTTGATGATGCCTATCAGAAGACCACACATTATTATCTTCTGTTTTGTGCATATGTGAACTAAAAATTATCGGATACACAGAAGATGCGCAACTTATAGGCGTGGACACATTGTCATCTTGCAAATTTTGTAAGTGACGATTAAGAACATAACCACCATGGATCTGATCGTTGTGTTGTGAGGATAGGGTTTTACCTGTATGAATTGTTTCTTGTGCTCCCGTGCTATGCAATGCCGTACGCTGATTACGCTGTAGAGCGTCAACAACACGTTTAACAAAATCTGAACTATGTAAAAGGACATATCCATGCCCCATAAGGGTAACTGCACCATAAGCAATACAAGGCTTGATGACAGGCGAAAGCAAAGGAAGCCGCTTAGTAAGGCCGCGTGCAACACTGCGGCTTATATATCCTAAGCAGATAAGGCCTGCAACATCGAGGATCTTATGATCGGTATCGGCAACTGCGCTGGTACCAACATGTGCGCCTGCATTAGCATCAGCGTCGACATCTGAAGATACATACTGCAAAGATTTACCTGTACTAGAATTTGTACAATCCCCCACTGCATCCTGTGAAAATATATAAGAAGCATCATGAGCCTGTGTAGGTTTTGGATATAAACGTGAAAGCTCATGCAAGAGCTTAAACTCTTCGGCAATCATACGCGGCATATCACCTAAGCGCAAAATCTTTGGTAAAAAAGGATGCAACAGCGAATGAGTAGATGCTATATCGGTGATATTACGCCGATGACGATGTACAATTTCGTGTGCTAAAGCCTGCTTAAACCATGGATACGCACGAACTAGTTGAGCCTGGTAAGAAGCGTGATAACGTGCAAAATACTGTGAAAGCTCAGCTCTGCACGCATTGGACGTTTGTACAAGATATGAAACAACTTGCGTTTCGCAAGGAGCACTACCTTGTAAAATATTTGATATGGCAGAAGGCGTGCGGTTTTTAGCAATACTTACGAGAGGCACCAAAGCAGCATCGGCTTCTTGGATAAGATCTAAAAGCGGATGAGTGCACAAAGAAGAGCTTTGATGGTTGCTGTGATCGCAAGGATGACCGCAAGAGGATTTTTCCTCGTCGCCTATAAGAAATAAAGCATTGCAATCATTTGGTAGATGATCACCATCCGAAAGCTGCACGATCTCTACGTCACGTGTTTGAGGCGCAAGATAGGATTGCACAAGGTTAAACAAAGGTGCAGGCTGCAAAGTATATAAAGCAAAGACAAGCGTTTTTGCACCCGTATGATGAGGTGTATCCCCAGAAGAAAAATTTATGTCATTCATATCACAGCCATTCTCTTAGAACACGCAATACTTTTCTCTGTCTTGCATATACAACGCTTGAGGCCTTGCACGCTTTTATGCAGCTTTAGGTCGATGATGCCAAACCGATTGAACAAGACCAACGCTTAATAACTGCGCCACCATAGAAGAAGAACCAAAACTTACAAATGGGAGCGGAATACCTGTAATAGGCATAATGCCAATACACATGCCGACATTTTGTAATAACTGAAACGCCCACATCGTAGCACAACCAACAAGTACAAGTTTACCAAAGGGAAGATCAATTTTTTGCGCGAGCAGCAATGTTGAAAAAATCATGAGGCCAAAAAGCGCCAACAAAATACAAGAACCGACAAAGCCAAATTCTTCGGCAAGCAGAGCAAAAACAAAGTCGGTATGTGCCTCGGGCAAAAATCCACTTCCTGCCTGAGAAGCACCGCCAATACCTTTACCCCAAATGCCTCCTGATCCAACAGCAATTTTAGCCTGCTGAAGGTTGTAACCAAAACCACCAGGATCAACCGTGGGATCCATAAACACAATAAGTCGATTCATTTGATACTGTTTAAGAATATGGGGCAAACCTTCGGTCATCGAGCAAAAAATAACAACCGCGGCTAATAAAACGATAAGAGCAATTGTACTCAATACCCAGGCTTTTTTTGCGCCGGAGCAAATAATAATTGACGCGCCAACCACCATAACAATAAGACCAGTACCAAGGTCGGGTTGAAGCAAAATCAAAATAAACGGAATGCATAAAATGGCACAAAGCTTAATATAATCTTTCAACGATTCTATTTTGCCGTTATATGCGCTCGAAAGCGATGCCATGAGCAAAATAACAACGATTTTAGCAGGCTCGGATGGTTGAAAACGCAAACCCAAAAGCGGCAACTTTACCCAGCCCGTTAAACCTTTTGCTTGAACTCCAAGGCCTGGAATAAGCGGCATCAAAATAAGAATAATGACCAACACCAAAAGTGAGGAATTCATGCGAGAAAGTGCTCGATAGTCATATTTCCACAAAGCGGCTGCTAAAACAAGTCCAAATACAATTCCACCAACATGTCGTACAAAAGACGCCTTTGGTATGGTAAGTGACGCTGTATAAATGATGAGCGCACCGAATGCAACAATAAGCAAGGCTGGAATAAGTTGCATAAGATACAGCGGTCCATCAAAGTGTCCATAGGTAGACTTAAATCCTGCGAGACGTGCAAAGAAGACTGATAAAGATGACCTCACTTTTGATGAGGCAAAAGTACGGTGTGTATCTTTGTGTGCAGAAGTTAACCGGGATTTGCGATGGCTCCGTGCAAACGTGTAATGTTGTTTTGCGTTAGGTTCTTTGTTCATAATAATCCCTTATCGTGCACCCATCTTATCAACCAACGTTGAGGTATCAGGCTCATGATAGATAGCACCTAATATATCACGCACCACGTACATAGCGCCTTCGCTACCATAACCACTGTTTTCAAGAACACTTGCAACAACATAACGTGGATTATCATAAGGCGCATAAGCAATAAACCATCCTGTTGGCGTCTCATGAGACGTTTCGGCAGTACCAGTTTTACCTGCAACTTTTTCTTTCATATTGGTAAAATGTGAGGCTTGCGCTCGCGATTCTTCATAAATCACACCATACAAACCTCTTTGTACCAAATCCATGTATTCATCATTTTCATCAACGGAAATGCTGGTAGAACACTTGTAATCGATAATCGATCCAGAGTTAGACGTTGATTTAATTGATTTCATAAGATGAGGTTGAGGAATTGTTCCGCGATTAGCAATGCCAGCATAGATGCACATCATTTGGAGCGGCGTAACAAGTAAATCACCCTGTCCTATAGCAAGGTTTGTATTATCACCACCCTGCCAGGCTTTTGCATCGTCAGGATAGGAAGCAAAATATTCACGTTTCCATTTTTCATCTGGAATACGACCTTGAAGCTCACCAGGTAAATCTATATGAAATTTTGAGCCAAGACCCCATTTTTTGAACGTTTGTTGCAAACCATCTCTATTAGATGAATAGAAAAACCTCTTACCAACTTCGTAAAATACAACGTCGCACGAATTAGTAATACCCGTTTGAAGCGTCATAGGACCATGTCCAGTATGCAACCAACAGTACTGTCCAAACGCAGAGCCAAAGCCCGTCCAATATCCCGTACACATATAACTTGACTGCGGTGTAGCAATTCCTTCATTAAGCGCAGCAAGTGTCGAAAGTGACTTAATAGTAGAAGCAGGCGGATATTGACCTGCAATACCTCTATTCAATAAGGGATTATGGCTAGATTTGGATGAGAGCATATCCCAATCATCGCTAGAAATACCGCCAACAAACATATTAGGCGAAAAAGAAGGAGCCGAAGCCATGGCCAGTATTTCTCCGTTGGTAACGTCCATAACCATAGCGCAACCAGCACAACAATCACGCTTGCCGCTGCTTTGTAAGCGTTTAATGGTTGCATCAAGCGAATCTTCTGCTGCTTTTTGTATATCGGCGTCAATGGTGAGTACAACATCCGAACCACTTTGTGCATCCACACTGCTGCTTTGAGTGACAATATTGCCGTCAGCATCAACAAATACTACCTGTTCACCCTTAATGCCTTGCAATACGTTTTCATACGACGCTTCAATCCCCGATTGGCCGACCACATCTCCGGGCTCATAAACAATTTTCCCTTCGTCTTGAGAGTCTTGAGATGATTTGAGCTGATCAGACGTAATAACACCGGTATAACCCAACACTTGGCCAGCGAGCGATCCTAAAGGATACGAGCGTTGACTACGCGCTTCAATTGAAACACCACTAAAAAGCGAAGGGTGCGCATTGATATAAGAAACAACGCGACGAGAAACATCAACCGCAATAACACGACCACGCTGCAAACCTTGCAAAGAATCTTCGATCTTAAGACGAAGCACAGCCTTTGGAATACCGATAAGGGTTGAAAGAAGCTGCATCTCTATTTCATCTTCGAGGACGCTTTGTTCAGCAATAACCACCAAACTTGGACGATTGCCAACCAAAACGGCACCATTTCTATCGAGAATGCGACCACGCGCGGCATGCGTTGAAATTGAACGCGTACGGTTTTTTTCGGCCTGCTCGGTATAAGAAGACGAGGAAATAACCTGCATATTCCACAAACGCATAAACAAGGCCGCAATAACTGATCCTGCAAAAACGCCAGTTCCAATAATACGAGGCTTAAAATGTGAGGAAGGCGAGTTTTCGACACCACCCGACGCCCGCGGTGTACTGCCGCCGCCTATATCAAGGGTAAAACGACTTGAAGACTTTACTTTAAGCAAAAATACCGCAATAAGCGTGCAAATTAAAATTGTTAAGAGAATAATAAGAATTACTATAAAATTCATCGCAGCGTCCTAAAGATGTAGCGAAGGACTGTGAGATGAACGCAGCTGAGACATGCGCGAACGACCAGACGTTGTACCGCTTAGTTTGCGGAAAATCAATACCAGAGGCACAAAGGCACACGAGGTTAAAATAAAGACTGGCAAAACACGATAAATAAGAGCTGTCACAAATGATGTTACCTCGCCACAGGCAAGCATAACTATAAAATGAATAAGGCATAGCGCAAGCGTGAGTGCACTAAATACCAGAGACGAAGTAGCTACATCTTCAAAAACATTAAGATGAATTTTAGTGATAGTTACATATGACACAATGCTGAGCAAGCATGACATAATTCCAACAGGTTCACTACTGAGTAAATCAAAGAGCAAACCTGCCACAAAAGCGTATATAATCGAGGAATTATCGCGTTTTGAAAGCGAACAGATAACCACAAAAATAAGCGCAAAATTAATTTGTCCAGCAGCTAAAACAATATCGGGTGCCAATGCAACTTGAAGTATGAAACATATACACGCAAAAGGAAGTATCCGATTTTTCTTCTGCGATACAGCAGGCGCAAGCATGTTATTCCTCTTTCTTGGTTGAGTCAGCGCTCGAATCTGATGTAGATGAGCTCGATTTTGCTGAAGAAGAACTCTTGGAAGAAGAAGCCTTAGAAGAAGACGACGCGCTATCATCAGATTTAACAGAAGTTAGATCCTGATTGGCAACACTATCTTGGGCATCGGCTTCAGAGATATCCTTATCAGTGGCTTTTTGTTCTTCGGTAAGAGAAGTAACAACAAGAACCTCTTCAAGATTTTCGGTAGGCGAAAGTTTTGCTATGTGAATGCTATAATACAGCGATCCTGGTACCTTATCTACCGTTGTAATTTTTCCAAGCGGAACGCCCTTAGGGAAAATACCGCCCAAACCACTGGTAAGAACAATATCGCCCACCTCGGCTTTTAGATTAGAATTGATAAGAGTTAAGCGGATAGTTCCATCCACAGAACCCTGCACAACACCTTGAGCTCTACTAGACTGTATCATTGCTGGAATACTTGATTTTTCGTCGCTAAGCAAACGAACAACCGATGAAGTTGCATTACATTCAATAATTTGACCAATAGCTCCGTTTGAATCCATAACCGGCATGCCAACAGAAAGACCTGAAGTACTGCCCTTATCAATGGTTACGCAATTTTCCCATGAACTGTGTGAGCCCGAAATAATGCGTGCGGCACATGATTGCAAATTATAGGTGCTTTTAAGCGCAAGAAGATCTTGAAGCCTATCGGTGGTTTTCTTTGCTTCTTCGAGCTCGCTTACACGCGCAGATAGCGTAGCATTTTCTTGTTTTAGCTCAGAAAGAGTTTCAGACGAAGCGCCTGCATTACTAAACGCGGTTGCGGCTACTCTAAAAGGAAAGGTAACCAAACTGCCAGCATAATGAATAGGAATACAAAGGGTTCCCACCACACTACGAGCAATTGAAAACGGACCTGTAGCCTGTTCACGGACGCTAAAAGCAAATAAAGTAAGAGAACTTACTACGCAAAAAATAAGAATGCGCAAGCTCAATGATTGAGATTGTTTTTTGAGTCCAACTGTTGAACGCCTTTTATGCATAGGCATTACTTAACACTCCAATTAACTTGAGCTCTGTACAAAACCACCCGAAAGTGCATTTGCTTCCAAAACTTTAGCGCAACCATTAACAACATTTTCCAAAGAAGTAGGACTTACATTTACCGGAACGCCTGTTTCATCGCGTAAGCGCTGATCCAAGCCGCGCAACAAACCACCGCCACCGGTAAGCAAAACACCATAATACATAAGGTCACTTGCCAAATCTGGAGGTGTTAAGTCAAGTGCATCCTTAACGGTTTTGGTAACCTCATCCAAAGGCTTATCAAGCGCGCGACGGATTTCTTCGCTTTCTATACGAACTGTCTTAGGAAGACCGCTCATAACATCGCGCCCGTTTACTTCAACATCAAGTTCTTCGGCAAGAGGAGCCGCCGAACCAACTTTAATTTTAATATCTTCTGCTGTTCGCTCACCAATAGAGAGATTATAGGCATCACGAACATGTTCAAGAATTGTTTGGTCAAACTCGTCGCCGGCGGTACGAATGGATTGCGAAACAACAATACCACCCATAGCAATAACCGCTACTTCGGTAGTACCGCCACCAATATCTACCACCATAGACCCTGTAGGATCTTCAATTGGTAGATCGGCGCCGATAGCTGCAGCCATAGGCTCTTCGATAAGGTAAGCCTGACGTGCACCAGCAGAAATAGTTGCTTCAAAAACTGCACGTTTTTCGACAGACGTAACACCAGATGGCACGCATACAACAACACTTGGACGAGGACTCCAAGGATATCTTCTGGTACCGCGCGCCTTTTCTATAAAGTAACGCAACATTACTTCTGTGACGTCAAAGTCTGCAATAACGCCGTCTTTAAGAGGCCGCTCGGCAGCAATTGAACCTGGCGTTCTACCAATCATACGTTTAGCATCTGCGCCAACGGCTAAAACGCGGTCTTCGCTTTTATCAATAGCTACAACCGACGGCTCGTTAAGTACAATGCCTTGACCACGTACTGCAACAAGAGTATTTGCAGTACCAAGATCGATAGCTAGATCGCCTTCGTATTGACCAAACAATGAATCGAGCAAAGACATGTTATATCCTAACAAACATACACTGATACCAATTTAATCTTCTAGTGGGACGTCTTTTGCGTCTGAGCAGGTGAAGACTTAGCAGCGTATACAACCTCAACGCCGTACACTTTCCACTGAAGGCCTTCACGAACGAACGAAATCTTATAATCTTGCTTACCACCTTTTGAAAGTGAAGCAGTTGCGTATACCAAAGATTCATTCATGCTACGATCGATACCAGTAACACTTACCGAAGACGAACCATCAGGAAGCAAGTTAGATAAATCATCTCGTTGCTTAGGAGTAAGTGACGATGCGATAAGCTCAGAGTTAAGCGAACCTTGGCTTTTAGATGCAAAAAGCTGCTCGGTAACCATTTCTTGAGTAGGCCAACCATAACCTTTATAAAAGGCAAACCCAGCAACGCCAGCAAGAATAAGAACCAAAACCAGCAAAGTTAAGAATACCTTAAGGAACGTATGCTTATGTTTCCTCTTTGCTTTTTGCTCTTTTTTATCTTGCTCAACAAGTTCAGCCTCAGAAAGCGAGAAAAAGCCCGTATCTTCTGGAGATGGCATAAACGTACCCGATTTACCAGTAGGATCAAGTGGATCAATACCTGATGCAGCATAACCAGCCTGAGCCAGCATAGCATCTGTTTGTGATGGTGTTGATCCTGACAGAGCTGCAACTGCTTTTTGAGCACCCTCAAAAGCAGCTTGTGCATCGTCAGACAGTTTAAACGAGCCATCAGATGTAGCCTTAGTAAATGCATCAACCGCTTCATTCATGCGATTTGCTGCAACATAAGCAAGACCAAGTTCTGAATACACCGCATTTTGATCGCTTGCAGGGGATGAAAAATCCAAAGCCGTTCGGTATGCTTCAATTGCATCAACATAGCGCGTTAAAAGCATAAAGCAATGACCAAGTTGTTTAAGAGCAACGGCAGGTTGCGGATTGTTTTCGTCAATTGCCGCACTTCGAAACGAAACACCAGCATCACGCGGATTATTTAATTGCATATATGCACTACCAAGTGCAAGGTAAATCTTATAAGGTGTTTTATATGAATCGTCTTTTAACGCCATACGCAACACGCTTACAGCTTCTGATGGCTTCTTGAGAGCCAATAGTGCCCTACCTCTATTACATGCAAGTGAACCAACGTGACCATAGGATGCATCAGATAAAGCAAGTTCATAGCTTTGGGAAGCAAGCTCAAATAAGCCTTGCTTCATATAAGAATTACCAAGTAAGTGATCTACAACACCGCAAGGTTTACCATCAGCTTTAGCGAGATGCAAAAAATTAATGGCTGCAGAAAAATTACCCTGTTTATAAGCTTGTTTAGCTTGTTCGAATGCCTGATAATTCACGATATCTCCTCACCTCACCTCTCACATTAAACTCTTTCATGCTTAATTACGATATGTTCTATCACATCGCCTTGACGAAGAGCAGAAATCACATCTTTACCTTCTAAGGTTGTTCCAAAGACAGTATATCCTGAATCAAGCATATGTTGTGCGCCTAAACAAAAATAAAATTGTGAACCAGCAGAATTTGGATCTTGAGCGCGTGCCATGGCAAGTGCGCAATCTACATGGGAGTTATGAGGATTGGTTGTAAACTCTTCTTTAATGCAATAACCAGGGCCGCCTGTACCAGGCATACCATCTTTACCCATTGCTCCTTGGGCAACTTCTTCGGAAGTCATATTTCTTGTAAAAGGACAACCTCCCTGAATAACAAAGCCAGGAACAAAACGATGAAACTTAAGATTGTCGTAAAAGCCCTTTTCTGCAAGTTCGCAGAAATTTGCAACATGAATAGGAGCACCTTCGCCATCAAGTTTTACACGAATCTCCCCCTTATTCGTGGTAAAAACTGCAATCTCGTCTCCTTGAAGCTGATAACTTGGTGTATAGGTAGCCATATAATCCTCATTCTTTCCTTGAAAAGCTTATGTCAACTTTTAATCATGTAAACAAACTACATACATGCATCTTATTATATCCTTAAATTTTAACAAGTTGATGCGCTATTCACATTTTCGGCAGATCAATTATTGCGTAGCTTCACGATAAACAGGTTTATATTCTTGATAGTGTTGGTCGAACAGCGTTTTAAATGAACCAGAAGCAGCCTGATCGCCCATAGGAAACACGGCGTTTACTCGCGCAGCGCAGGATTTTTTTCCATAATACTTATAAGCTGTATCCCATCCATGCTTAAGCTTGTCCATATGATTGCGCAGCCAGTTTGAAAGCGAGATCAGATGCGATCTGTCTTGTTGATACGTACCGCTTTCTATATTTGTTGCATTAATTTGTTTTACGGTATTACTAATTTTCAGCGAAATATCATTTGCGGTAGCTATACCTTTTTGTAGGTCGTCTTTCGAAGCTGTTGCATAACTATCACGAAACAGCTTTTCGTTATCTTCTACCGCAGTAGAAAGTTTACCTAACGATTCGTAAGCATCCTTTAACTTATCGTAGGTAGCATCATCGGCAGATTGGGTAACGTCTTCTTGAGCAACACTACTTCTATCTTGGCTTTGAAGCTCATCTTTTGTTCCCGGAAAACCAGCATGTGTTGTATCGGCTGCGACTTTAGCTTTGGTATCGTAAATATTGGGATTCCAAGGGTGGGTAATATAGAGCACAACTCCACTGACAAAAACTACCGCAAAACACAAAGAAACCATAAGAATACGCAAACGCGGCAAGCGGTCACGCACATCATCTGAGCCGTTACCAGTTGGCATACAAGGTATTGCGCTGCCAATTCGAGGAATACTTGTTGTAAGATCGGCCTCGGATAATTCTTGCTCGATATCAAGGGCGCGATCTGTAACGTGCGTATGAGGTGCGCGCGCATTTACCTTTGAGGTAAACACATCACTCACAACAGGACAATTGCAATACGGACACGCGCGCAAACCCGTTGGAACTCTACTGCCACAACGGGCACAATACGATGTAGATTGTTTTGGAAGTGTACGTGTGCAATCCACATCGGCACGACACGAAGGACACCGAAGTGCAGATGAGGCAATATGTGCTCCGCAATTAGGACAAATCACAGCATACCTTTCTTTCCTTAATCAATCTTTGCATATTCATACTACCCTACTTAGCTAAAGCGTAAAACAAGAAGAAAACAAAACAAATCATGCGGTAATTTCATTCTTAGATGATACGCCTGCAAAGGCAAGGCTCTCTATACATGCGTACACTTACTTAGAGGCACGCTTGAGCGCGTCAAATGTTCTTGTCGAAGTTGCGCGCTTTACCAGGCTAAAAAATCCATCAAGTGCTTTATGCTCAACCGTTGCTTTATACAATACATGAAAAAGCACCAGGCCACACGCCGACAAACCAGCACATAAACCAAGTTCGGACATACCCAACACACCAATGCGCAAGAAGTCATGCAAGAACGTACAGCCTACAAAGACAAGTGCTATACACAATACAAGAACAGCACTACGAAGCTTATTAAGCGGCAACGATATTTTATAAATAAGCGCAATTCCAACCAATGCCATCTCTATCATGCACAGCGTAGACATGGTTTCTTGAGGTATCTCAAACACGCGACATAAAATCATGGTCACCATAAGTTCACCAACAATTGCAGCTGAGGCAGGCAAACTTCTCTCAAAAACATTGACCACAAACGAGCCGCGCACGCGTTCGTGGTTTACCTCAAGCGCCAATAAAAATGAAGGAACACCAATAGCTGCCACGTTAATCAATGACATTTGAATGGGGATAAACGGATATGGTGGAATAAGCAAACAAACCAATGCTAACAAAGCAGAATAGACGGTTTTAGTTAAAAAGAGTGCAGCTGAACGTTGCAAATTATTGATGGAGCGTCTACCTTCAGACACAACGTCAGGCAAATGCGAAAAATCATTATCAGCTAACACAAGCTCAGAAACATTACGTGCCGCAGCTGAGCCCGAAGACATTGCCACCGAACAATCTGCTTCTTTAAGAGCTAGTACATCGTTTACGCCGTCACCAGTCATAGTTACACAATGTCCAAGCGTTTGCAGGGCGCGTACAAGTTTGCGTTTTGCAGCAGGCGTTACGCGGCCAAAGATGTGATACTTAGCAGCAGCAGCCAAAAAATCCTCATCGCGCGAAAGACTCGTGCAATCAACATAATCTTGAGCAGCAGCTACCCCAACTTCTCCCGCAATATGAGAAACGGTTTTTGGGTCATCGCCAGAGATAACGCGCACATCCACACCTTCGCGTGCAAAATAAGCAATTGTTGCAGCTGCACTTGGACGAATTTCTTCGCGAATTGTTACAAAACCAAGTACAACAATATCCGCACCAGTTCCTATGAGCGCCCCTTGTTTGTCAAAACCCGGTGCACGACCAACAACCAACACGCGATGCGTGGGCGCAAACGTATTAAGCACATGCTGATATTTGTGATATTCATCGCGCAGAACAAATTGAGCAGCTCCCATAACAAGAGCTTCACCTGCAGCAGTTACGCAACCCGAAAATTTAGTACGCGAGGAAAACGCAATAACGCGCGAAATTTCAGCAGGTTTAACGTTTTGCTGAGAAATTGCATGCATGAGCGCGCGTGCTGTTTCGTTAGAAGAATCTTTACCAGCATATACGATAGTTGCCAAAGCCTGTGTAAGCTCGGCGCAAGCAGAGCTAGAATCATTTCCGCTAGCGTCACACATATGAGCTAACTCCATAGAACCTGTAGTAATCGTACCAGTTTTATCCAAACAAACAACATCTGTTCGCGCAAGTGTTTCTACACAATAGCTTTGCTGGACTAAAACCTGTTTGCGCGCCAACTTGGTAGTTGCAATGGCAAAAATGGTTGAGGTGAGCAAAACCAAACCTTGCGGAATCATACCTACCGTAGCTGCAACAGACTGTAAAATTGCGTCGTCGTAGGACCTGCCACTAAAAAAGTAAATGCGCACAAACAAACAAATTCCTAAAGGAATCAGAATACAGGTTGAAAAGCGAATAATCATACGCACGGTATCAAGTATTTCGGAGCGAACGGGTTTAAGATATTTTGCCTCGGAATTTATGCGTGCAGCATAGGAGGAAAGGCCAACCTTGGTAAGACGTAAAACAATGCTTCCTGAGTCAACAAATGAACCAGAAAGAATGGTGCTACCTGGCTTTTTCTCAATGGGGTTGCTCTCTCCTGTAAGCAGGCTTTCGTCCATAGATGCATAGCCCTCGACAACCACTCCATCGGCAGGAACTTGATCGCCACGCGACAAAAGCACCAGATCATCGCGAACGATATCTTGAATACCAACTTCTATAACGCGCCCTTCGCGGCGTACGCGCACGAGCTTGGTGGTAAGAATAGAAAGTTTATCAACTAAAAGTTTGGCACGAATCTCTTGAAACACGCCTATCCCTAAGTTAAGCGCAACGATAACCATAAAAAGAATGTTTCTAAATTCATAGGTAGTAAGCACCAAGAACGCAAGAAATAAATTGACTACATTGAAAAGTGTCAATGCGTGCTTTGCAAAAATCTGAGGAATTGAAAGTGTTTTGACATCGGCATTAACGTTGCTTAAACCTTGAGATACTCTTTGTGCAACCTCGGCTGCACTAAGCCCTGGATTGGGTGTTTCATCGGCTATCGTAGATGAAGATTTAACACTCATGCACGCTCCTTATACACCTATACAAAAACAACTTGATAATATTTCATAAGTTTGCACTAATATCGTGACATTTAAGAAAAATAAATAAATTACTAACAAAGTACGTATAATCAGGTACCATAGTGTCATGCAAATACGTCTATGTACAACAACGCGGCTCCATAGCTCAGTGGATTAGAGCGTTCGCCTCCGGAGCGAAAGGTCGCGGGTTCGAACCCCGCTGGAGTCACCATTTTTTGAGGTGATATAGGTGGCGCGTTTAAATCCACAACAAACAAGTTCTTCTACCTTTGTCACTCACACCCCAACACGCGCAGAAAAATCCCCACAAGACAAGCCGTCTACCTGTGAGCATACAACGTCATTTATTCCTGGTGCCGTAGGAATTGTAGGACTTGGTCTTATTGGTGGATCGTTTGCAAAAGCACTTTGCCAGGACGCGCAAAAACTCTATCTCTTTAATAGAAACCAAGAAGTTATGAAGCAGGCATGTGCGGATTGTCACGCGCTTGCGCTTGATAATGAAAACATATCTAAGTGCGAACTTATCATTTTGGCAGCTTATCCTCATGCAAATGAAACATGGCTTGAGCAACACGCATCCCAAATTTCGCCAGATGCTCTTGTCATTGATACGGGCGGTGTAAAAAGAACTACCTGCAAGCGCTGTTTTGCACTCGCGCACGATTATCCATGGGAATTTATTGGTTGTCATCCCATGGCAGGAACGCAATATTCAGGCTTTGCGCATGCGCGCGCAAACATGTTCCACCATGCTCCCATGGTGGTAGTTTTCCCCGATTCGTACACCTCTGGGCAACAAGAACAGTTGTGCTGGCGCCTACAAAAGCTCCTAGCTTCGTGTAAGTTTGGAAGTTATCGCTGCACAAATGCTCAATTTCACGACCAGCAAATTGCATACACTTCTCAACTTGCTCACGTTGTTTCTAATGCTTATGTTAAAAGTCCTGCCGCACAAGCTCACAAAGGATTTTCTGCTGGTTCATATAAAGACCTCACCCGTGTGGCAAGGCTTAATGCCGATATGTGGACCGAGCTCTTTTTGGCTAATAAAGATAATCTTTCACACGAGATAAGCCTTATGATCTCTCATCTACAAGAATACAAAGACGCCTTAGACACCGCAGATGAACACATGCTTCATCGTTTGCTCGCGGAAGGCGATGCTTTAAAGAAGAAGGCAGAACAATCATGAATAACCTTACCACTGTACCGGTATCAACACCTTCGCACTCGTATAAGGTGTATGTTGGCTCAGCTTTTTACGATTCCATAGGAAACTATCTCGTGCCTCTTATGAAAGCTACCAAAATTTGCATCGTGAGTGACGATCATGTATATCCTCTGTATGGATCTTGTATTACGCAGTCGCTTACAAACGCAGGTTATCGCGTATCTCATATAGTAATTCCTCATGGTGAAGCACATAAAAATATTCAGACACTCTCGTTTATCTTAGAAGAGCTTGCAGCAGGCGAACTTACGCGCGACGATGCAATTCTTGCGTTGGGCGGAGGTGTTGTAGGTGATATTGCAGGATTGGCATCTGCTGTTTACCTACGAGGAATTAAGCTCATCCATGTGCCAACCTCGCTGCTATCAATGGTTGATTCTTCGATAGGAGGAAAAACCGCTATTGATCTTAAAGCTGGCAAAAATCTTGCAGGCACCTTTACACAACCTGTTGGCGTTTTTGTAGATACGTCTGTTCTTACTACCCTTGATCAAAAGCTTTTTTGTGATTCATGGGGTGAAATTCTTAAATATGCAGTTATTGCCGACAAAAACCTGTGGCATCTCTTAGCTACTCATAATCAGGTGAAACTCTACGACAAAGAGCGCACTCAAGGAACGTCTCAAGACCTACACCAACTTGGTGAAATTATTAAACGCTGTATCGAAATAAAAAGTTCTGTTGTAAGTAAAGACGAAACTGAAGGCGGTTTAAGACAGATTCTTAATTTTGGACACACCATAGGTCATGCCATTGAGGCAGCTATGAACTTTGAACAAGGGCACGGATCATGCGTTGCAGCAGGTATGTGCTGTATCGCACGCGCCGCCTATCACGAAAATCTGTGTAGCGCGCAAACAATGAACGAAATTATTAACCTTGTACGTACCTATCAACTCCCAACTACTACCAATATAGAAACAGATGTTCTCTACCACTATGCAACACACGATAAAAAACGCCATGGTAATTCGATAAATGTTGTTATCCCCCAAGAAATTGGACAGGTATATATTCAGCGTATGTCGCTCGACGAATTTAAGGCATTTCTTTCGTATGCGCGCGCATAGCTTAAGCGCTCGCCTAACTTATGCGTCTCAGCTTACAAAGCGGCGCAAAATGTCCGCGTCTTAGATACTCTTATCAACAACAATTACGCGGTCAAAAATGGCTACAAATCGAGTATGATGTAATGAATGAAAATTGATAAAAGTTCGAGGTTTACATGAATGTAGTTATTCAACCGCATGGTTTACAAGGTACCGTAAGTGCAATAGCGTCTAAGTCGATGGCACACAGACTTCTTATTTTAGCTGCCTCAACATCTGCGATTGTAGATATAAATTGCTCAAGTACCTCAGATGATATACAAGCAACCATTGAGTGCTTAGAAGCGCTTGGTGCATGTATTACTCGTACCACCTTAGGGTATCGTGTGCGCGGCATGTTTTTTGCAAGTCAAAGCTCTCTCGCAGATGCCAAAGCTGCATTCACAGATAACTTAAGCGCAACAGGTGATACCCCAGTCATCCTCAATTGTGGTGAATCTGGTTCAACACTTAGGTTTATGCTTCCCGTAGTTGCTGCGCTTGGAAAGCATGCATATTTTGTTGGTCAAGGAAGACTAGCTACGCGCCCCCTTGAGCCTTTGTATTCTGAACTTTGTGCTCACGGGTGCTTCTTATCCGAACAAGGAGCGTTTCCCTTAGAAATAAAAGGAAAGCTCTCAGGCGGTGTGTTTCATATACCAGGTAACGTTTCGTCACAATATATAAGCGGACTCTTACTGGCAGCAGGAATTGCACACCTTCATCTAGAAATTATCGTTTCAAAGCCGTTCGAGTCAAAATCATATGTAAAGATGACAATTGATGCGCTTCAACAGTTTGGAATCAATGTAGCACAAACGCAAGAGCACGATGAACAAGGGCAGGAGTTTATACGTTTTAGTGTAGATAAACAAACACTGTCCTTGCCACGACAGTCTTTAACCGTTGAAGGCGATTGGTCGGGAGCGGGTTTTTGGTTATGTGCAGCAGCTTTGGGTAATCCTTTGCGCATGAGTGGGCTTTCACTTACATCTTCACAAGGTGATAAAGCAATTCTGGCGTGTTTGGCAGCTTTTGGTGCGCGTACACAAAAAACTGCATCGTATATCGAAGTTGGCTCAAAGGCACTCAGACCTGCAACGCTTCCACTTGACGATATAGTTGATTTAGCACCGCCTTTAGCGGCACTTGCATGTTTTGCAAACGGAACCACCAAACTTACGCATGCATCGCGTTTGCGGCTTAAAGAGTCCGATAGAATTTTAAGCATAACCACAACCCTGCAAAACATGGGTGCAGATATAAGCTCTGACGCTGATACCATCTACATTCATGGCCACGGTATGCTTGACGGTGGCGAAGTTGAGTGTTTTCGCGATCACAGAATTGCCATGATGGCAACCATAGCAGCTGCGTATGCTCAACACCCTACTACGATATATGGCGCCGAATGCGTGCGAAAATCATATCCAACCTTCTTTGAAGATTTTGTACAGTTAGGTGGATATCTAGAAACAAAGGATGACTAATGCCTTCTCAATTTGGAACAACACTGACTGTTTCGGTATTTGGACAATCACACAGCGAAGCTATCGGATGCGTTATTAACGGCTTTCCTGCTGGTATGAAGCTTGATAGAGAACTTCTTGCCAAGTTTTCCGCACGCAGAAAACCAGGAAGCGCTCCGTGGTCAACACCTCGTCAAGAAGCCGATGAGATACATTTTGTAAGCGGACTTAATAAATCAGATCAAACATGCGGCGCCCCAATATGTGCTTTTATAGCTAATACCAATACACGCGCAAGCGCTTATAAACCACTTGAACATATCTATCGCCCAGGACACGCCGATTTTTCGGCCGATCAAAAATGGAAGGGTGTACAAGATATCTACGGTGGCGGACATTTTTCGGGAAGACTTACCGCTCCTTTATGTATTGCAGGCGCGCTGGCAAAGCAATACTTAAACTCAAAAGGCATACGTGTATATGCCCATATATCATCAGTTGGTGATGTATACGATACGAGCTTTTGTGCCTTTGATACCACAGAAAACGGTCAACAGACGCTTGCAAACCAGCTACGCCATTTAGAGGAGCTTCACACACAAAGCTACCAAACGCACAAGCAAAACCTCAGCACCCTTAATGCAGACACGGCTCATCATATGCAAGAACTCATTGAAGCCGTACATCGCGATAAAGACTCCATAGGTGGAAGTATTGAGTGCGTAGTATGTGGGGTACCCGAAGGCGTGGGCTCACCCATGTTCGACGGACTTGAGAACATGTACGCACGGGCGTTATTTGGCATACCTGCAGTTAAAGGCGTTGAATTTGGAAAAGGATTTGGGGCTTCTACTATGCGCGGCTCTATGCATAACGATGCATATTTTTGGGATGAAACGCATAAGCACGTGGTAACTCATACTAATTTTGCTGGAGGTATGTTAGGTGGCATAAGTACGGGAAATCCTATATTGGTGCACGTAGGCATTAAGCCAACGCCTAGTATTGCGCGTCTGCAACATTCGGTAGATACGCAAAATGGCAAAGAAGTAGATTTAGCAATCCACGGGCGTCACGATCCTTGTATTGTACCGCGCGCGTGCGTGGTAGTAGAGGCAGTGTGCGCACTGGTAACACTTGACGCTCTTATAAGCTATCCTGCAGGTACGAGCACGCTCAACAACAACGCATAGAAGGATCATATGAAGGCAAACGACGATACACTCACTGCACAAAGAGATCAAATTGACGCAATAGATACTAAGCTTGTGCAGCTCATAACGCAACGTTTAGACTGCGTACAAGCCATTGCTGCCTACAAAAAGGAACACGGTTTAGCTGTGCTTGATAGCAATCGCGAGCGCCGTGTGCTGGAGCGCATTGCCGCCATGACTCCGCAAGATCTTATCGAGCCCATGCAAACACTGTTTCAGATTATTATGCACATTGCAAAAATACGTGAATATACGCATATGAACTCCGAAACATCAGAGCTTATGCGCATAACCAAGGCCATACAGAAAAACTCCAACCAATTGTTTCCTGCGTTTGCTCATGTAAGTTGCCAAGGAATTGAAGGGGCTTATCAGCAGCTTGCAGCAGATAAGCTGTTCAAGCATGCAACACTTAACTACTATCCGCATTTTGAAGACGTGTTTCAATCAATAGAAGACGGCGTATGTACCTATGGAGTAATACCTATAGAAAACAGCTATGCAGGGTCGGTTAACCAGGTGTTTGAGCTTATGCACCGCTATCAATTCTCAATTGTAAGAACATGCAGGCTTAAAATTGAGCACAATCTTTTGGCAAAAGCTGGAAGTACGCTTGAAACTATTAAACACATCTATAGCCACGAACAAGCACTTGCACAGTCTTCTCATTTTATTGATACGCTCAAGCATGTTGAAATTCACACGGTAAAAAATACCGCTGTTGCTGCGCAAATGGTGGCATCGTCACCAGATTCAAACTGTGCCGCACTTGCAAGTAAAAACTGTGCGGAAATTTATGGTTTAGACGTGCTTAAAGAAGATGTCCAAGATAGCAGCAACAACTACACGCGCTTTGCGTGTATCGCACGAAACCTCGAAATTTTCCCAGGAGCAGATCGCACATCGCTTATGCTGATAGCGTCGCATAAACCGGGAAGTTTATACAAAATTCTTGCAACGTTTTATACCTTGGGCATCAATATTATAAAATTGGAAAGTAGACCAATCCCCAACCACGACTTTGAGTTTATGTTCTATTTTGATATTTCGTGCTCACCTTTAGCTCCAGAGTTTCCTCGCCTTATGGAAACACTTACGCAAGAATGTGTTGAGGTTCGCTACTTGGGTAGCTATACGGAGGTTATATAAAAATGGCTCAAAATACAACAAAAATTTATGGTCTGTTGGGGCAAACGCTTAAACATAGCTGGTCGGATGTAATTCATAAAGAGCTTGGCTCATATCCATATAGCTATTTTGAAAAAGAGCCACATGAAGTTGAAGACTTCATAACTCATGGAAACTGGGATGGTATAAACGTTACCATTCCATATAAACGCGCTGCGTATGAGTGTGCAGATAAAGCCGACGAGCTTGCATGTCGTTTAGGTGTTGCTAACACGCTCGTAAAAAGAGACGGATGCGTATATGCATATAACACCGATGTGTATGGTTTTTCGTGGTTACTTGAACATTTTTGTACAACGCAGCTCAAAAGCAGCGTAGAAGACGTCATTGCTCAGCGCGACGTCTTGGTATTAGGAGCAGGAGGCGCTTCTCAAGCCGTTCAGGAGGCCTTGCGCGCCTATAATGCTTGTATTCATGTGGTAGATCGCGAGGGCGAGCTTACCTACCAAACCATGTATGAGCGCGTGCCCAACGCAGTGCTTATTGTTGGCGCAACACCTGTTGGTATGTATCCCAACTGTCCTGCTTCGTTGATAGACACAGGTGGACTTGCAAAATTCTCTCAGCTCAAAGGCGTTATCGATGTGGTCTATAATCCCAGTATTACAGGAATTTGCCTTAATGCCGAGCGCCTTCATATCCCCTACCAAACAGGACTTCCTATGTTGGTAGCACAAGCCGCAAAGTCTTCGGAATACTTCCAAAATACACGCATAGATACAAAGGTCATTACACGTATAAGCACCAAGCTTATGCATCAACAAAAAAATATTGCCTTTATTGGTATGCCAGGCGTTGGAAAAACTTCTTGTGCGCGTTGTATAAGTGCCTCTACAGGACGTGAGTTTGTAGACTTAGACGAAGAATTTGAGCAACACTGGCATACGCGTCCTGCCGATTTTCTCAAATCCGCAGGTGAACAAGCATTTAGAGAGAAAGAGTCTGAGCTTCTTGAAACCTATAGCAAACAAAGCGGTTTGATTATTTCGTGTGGTGGCGGAATTGTATGTAGAGATAGTAATTACCAATACCTTCACCAAAATTCTGTGATTGTGTATCTCACACGCCCCTTAACCTCGCTTTCAGTGAAGGATCGTCCATTATCGCAAGCAAAGGGATTACAGCAACTTTATGAAGAACGTAAAGAAGCGTACGAACGTTGGGCCGATGTTGTGCATAATTGTTTAGGCTCTGCACAAAAAGATGCCCAAGCACTGATCAGTCGACTGGATATTGCGTAAAAGCACTATGGGGTTTTCTACATCAAGCTTACGTATCCTCTGTGAAGGTGTGCGCGGAGCATGAACTTTTGCGCTTCTAAAAGACTTAACCTACGTTAAGCCTTTTATTTTGCGCGCTGGCGTATAAAAATCTTGCTAAGTCAAGCAAACATGAGAAGATTAAACGTAAAGTAGCAACAAGCTTTTGCGTTCTAACAAACGGGGTATATCGTGACCAATGAAGAAATAGCTGCCTCAATTATTGCGTGTTTAGGTGGCACTGGTAACATTCAAAGCAATGCATTGTGTATGACTCGTCTTCGTATACAAATCATCAAACCTTCATTGGTTGATGAAGCAGGTCTTAACGATATATCAGGCGTTTTAGGAAGCCTCAAACTTGGCGATCACGGCATAGAGATTGTATGTCGGCCAACGCTTGTACAAGCAATTTTTGAGTCTTTCTCTCGCTTGACAGGACTTTCTAATAATTTTGAGATCCGTACACGCGCGCGTGTTGGTGCAACCCTTGATAATTCTGAAGCTCTCAAAGTTCAGATAAGCAATCCTAAAGCGTCTGTTCAAAGAACACAGGCACAGCAACTTAAACCTATGCTTCATCAAACCACCTTTGACCCACACCATGTAAACCGTATGACAAGTGAAGCCGAAGAACTTACTAAACTGTTGCTTGAAAACGATAAAAAAATTTCGCTTAATAAAATTGCACATAGAAAAGCTTTGCATACCAGCAATGCAGATGGAAAACAACAAAAGAAAACGCATACCATAGCGTCTGGTGAAAAGGTAAGCACACGTGAGTTCAAGGATCATAAGACCTGTGCCACTGAAGCACTACTTCCCTATCATATTTTAATTTTGAATGGGCCCAACATTAATATGCTTGGTATACGAGAACCTACGCTCTATGGTCGTAGCTCATATGAGCAGCTTATTCAGTTGTGCAAACACACAGCAAAAGAGCTTGGCTTTGCGTCGTGCACATGTTATCAATCTAACCACGAAGGCGATCTTGTAGATATGATTCAGCAGGCATATGGGAACTATCAAGGTATTGTATTTAACCCTGGTGCCTATACGCACACATCTATCGCACTTCTTGATGCGCTTAAAGCCGTAAATATTCCAACAGTTGAGGTGCACATTACAAACATAGATGAGCGCGACGAGTTTCGCAAAATTTCCTACATACGCGCGGCGTGTTTTAAAAGTATTATCGGTGAAGGTATAGACGGCTATAAGCAGGCAATTTGTGCACTTGCAGAAAAACTTGGCAGTAAGCATAGCTCATAGCGTATGTTTAAGAGCACATATCCCAAAATAAAACAGCCGATGACGCAGCAACGTTAAGCGAATCAACACCATGTTTCATTGGTATCATAACCAGCTGATCACATGCATCGATAACAGGTGTTGAAAGTCCTTTTGATTCGTTACCAAAACAAAGCGCACAACGCTTATAATGCGAAAAATCGACATCGCGCACATTTAAGGCGTCTTTGCGTAATGCAGCACCAAAAACCGTATAATCTGCAGCTGAAAGGCAAGAAAACACGTCATAAGGCCAGTTAGAATTAGCCTGTATGATTGGTAATCTAAACACCGTTCCCATAGAAGTACGCACACAACGCCTGTTAAATGGATCGGCGCAGGTGGGCGAACACACCACGGCATCAATACCTAGCGCGCAAGCGTTACGTATAAGCGCACCAAGATTTGACACATCGCATAAGTCTTCCACCACAGCAATACGCGTATAAGAGTGCCAATCAACGGCGGCACTGGACAAAAGCGAAGGTCTACGTACGCATGCATAATATCCACGACATACATTAAAACCTACAAGCTTAGACAAAAGCTCATGAGATGCCACGTATATAGGCACATCGCCTAAAGCTGCAGGCGAGATACTGCGCTCAAGATTGCTTAAATGCTTATCCCATACAAGCACAGATACAACCTCTACATGCAACTCAAAAACAGTTTGTAGCACCAAAAGTGATTCGCAAATGACAAAAGAATCCCCTGGATGAGCAATGTTTTTAAGCTCACGATTTGAAAGGCTGACATAAGGAGCAAGCGCTTGGCCTTCAAGATTGGTAACGCGTTGAATATTCATGGTGCATAAACGCAATTCTAAAAGGGAAACTTGCCATTACCAAAAGGATTCTTGGTAGAGCCCATACCACCAAAATTTCCTAAATTGGGCAAAGATCCACCCATACCCGGCGCGCCAAAGGGATTAGCTCCACCAGATGAGACGCCCATCTGGCGCATCATATCTTTCATCTGACGCAATCCGCGCTTGGCACCTGCGCCACCTTGGGTAAGTTGACGCATTTTGCTCATCATCTTATTCATTTCGCCCCATTGACGAAGCAGCTGGTTAACCTCTTGAACAGTTCTTCCGCTACCTTCTGCAATACGGCGTCTGCGCTGACCGTTGATAATTTTTGGACGCAGTCTCTCTTGTTTTGTCATCGAATAAATAATTGCTTCGATCTGTTTGATTTGAGTTTCGCCCATGGTATCTCCGGCTTGGCGCAGTGCTTTATCGCCACCAGGAAGCGACGAAATAATCTTTTTAATGCCGCCCATTTTTGAAATCTGATGCATTTGATCAAGCATGTCATTCATAGTAAAGCCCTCACGCAGCATGCGTTCGGCTTGCTCGTAATCAGACTTTTGAGCAACTTTTTGAGCTTGTTCGATAATACCAACAACATCGCCCATACCCAAGATACGTTTTGCCATGCGATCGGGATGAAACACCTCAAGTGATGATGGTTTTTCTCCCATAGAAACAAATTTAATGGGTTTACCAGTTACTTCTCTAACCGATAAGGCGCCACCGCCACGTGCATCACCATCGAGTTTAGACATGATAACGCCGTCAAAATCAAGACGTTTAGAAAACTCTTGAACAACGTTTACAATGTCTTGACCTGCCATAGCGTCTACGACCATCAAAATTTGTTCGGGCTTAACAGCATGTTTAATATCTATGGCTTCTTGCATCATTTCTTCGTCAATTTGCAAACGACCAGCCGTATCAACAATGACAACGTCTTTAAGATTGTCTATGGCATCTTGAACTGCCTCTTGAGCTACACGTATTGCATTTGCTCCGTCGCCTCTGTACACACGAACACCAATTTCTTCGCCAAGCGTTTGCAATTGGTCGGCAGCAGCTGGACGATGTGTATCACATGCTGCAAGTAAGGGAGCATGACCTTGACTTTTAAGCAAATAAGCAAGCTTTGCTGCGGCCGTAGTTTTACCTGAGCCCTGAAGACCACAAAGCATAATAACATGAGGGGTTCGATGCGGTGAAAAAGTGAGTTTTGATTCGGTAGTACCTAAAAGCGCGGTAAGCTCTTCCAAAACAACCGCAACAACATTTTGAGCTGCACTCAACGATTGCAATATATCGGCCGTTAAGCATTTTTCTTTGCATGTTGCAACAAAATCTTTTACAACACGATAGTTAACATCGGCCTCAAGCAATGCCATGCGTATTTCTCTCATAGCATCATTGATATCACGCTCGCTCAACATGCCTTTACCGCGCAAATGCGCAAACGTTTCTTGTAATCTATCTGAAAGGTTACTAAACACTATTTTTCCCCTTCGCTTGTACCGACTAAAGCAGCGCAAAATTCGTATGGATCAAACCTCTGCAAATCCTCAATCTGCTCGCCAACACCACAACGAACAATAGGCAGCTTAAGATCGTGAGAAATGCGCAGTGCAATGCCACCTTTTGCAGTGCCATCTAACTTAGTAACTATAATACCATCTAAACTCAACGATTCATGAAACTGTTGTGCCTGAACAAGTCCATTTTGGCCACAGGTTGCATCCAACACGAGTACAATTTTTACGGGCATAGAGGCACGTTTGCGCGAGATCGCAACAACTTTTTGGAGTTCTTTCATTAAGTCAATTGAGGTATGAAGCCTCCCTGCTGTATCAATAAGAACCAAATCGGTTGATTGCGCAGCCGCTTCTTCAAGCACGTCATAACAAATACTAGCAGGATCGCTCCCTCGTTCGCGCGTTACCACGCGCACGCCTGCGCGCTTACCCCACACATCAAGCTGCTCAATGGCGGCTGCTCTAAAGGTATCGGCTCCGCCAATCAAACACGAATGACCCGATTCTTTGCATACAAAGGCAAGTTTTCCAACTGTGGTAGTTTTACCTGCTCCGTTAATACCTACAAATACGATGCAGCCAGGAAAGGTTGAAAACATGTCGTAATCGATGGTATAAAACTCTTGTGCAAGACGATCAATCAGCGCTTGTTGAATTTGAGCAGCTTGTGTATACCCCTTTTGAGCAGCTAAATCACGAAGATCATCGCAGATGCGCGCAGTAAGCTCTGCGCCTACATCTGCCATAACCAAACGATCTTCCAAATCATCCCAAAAGTCATCATCAACGCAGGCGCCCATATAGAAAATTTCACTCAACGCTTCACGCGAACGAGCAAGTCCTGATTTTAATCGCTCAGTAAAATTAAACATGTGATTCCCCTCTTACTTGTTAGTATGCAAAATACCCTCGGTCTGCAAAGCGTCACGTAAACGCTGGCTTACCACGTGGCTTACTCCATCGGCATGCATCGAAACACCGTAGAGCACATCAGCTTCCTCCATTGTTCTGCGTTGATGAGAAATCACAATAAGTTGCGTTGTTTTCTTAAGCTCTTCAATGGCATGTAACAGCTTAGAAAGATTTGCATCATCAAGCGCTGCTTCAATTTCGTCAAATACATAAAATGGAACGGTACGGGTTTTATACACGGCAAACAACAGCGCAAGCGCACACAAGGATTTTTCGCCACCGCTCATAAGCATCATATTGCGAATTTTTTTACCTTGTGGTTGTGCAATTATTTCTAAACCAGCGTCTTGGATCGAATCTTGATCGCAAAGCTCCAAATGCGCTGATCCGCCCGGGAACAAAATGGAAAAAATTTGTACAAAGTTTTGGTTAACCTGCTTAAACGTTTGTAAAAATTGTTCTTTCATTTTGTGTTCAATAGCACGAGTAATTTTTTTGAGCGACTGACGCGCGGACTCAAGATCTTCAATTTGTGAGCTGATATACTCATAGCGTTTTTTGGTGGCTTCGTAATTTTCGGGCGCAGCCGAATTAATGGGTCCTAAAGTATTAAGCTCGGCTTCAATATGAGCAATCTGACGCTCACACATACTTCTGTCTTGAATATGAGGTAAATCAAGCGCATCATCTAACGAATAACCAAATTCGGTAATCTGCGTAAGCGCATGTTTAACTTCAACCTCAAGGCGCGTTTGTTCAACACGAAGATTGGACTCCTGCGATTTTGCGTGTTCAAGCTCTGAAGAACTCTTATCAAGGCGCGTGCGTGCTTCGGCAACGGTTTTCTTAAGAGAAGCAGAGTCCGCCTCGGCAAGCGTAGCTGAACTTTTAAGCTTTTGCGACCACGCTTGAACAAGCTCGAGTAACTGTTGATAGAGATTATACAGCGGCTCAACACGGTACCTCATACGATCAAGCGTAAACGCACTTTGTTCGTACTCGCCTATGGTTTGACTAATAAGCGCAAGGTCTTTATCAATACGCGTGCTACGTGCATCTCGATGGTTTTTTCGCTCCTGCGCACGTGCAAGCTTAAGTTTAAGCTCGCTCACCTCTTTTTCAAGACGATTCTCTAAGCGAGATGTCTCGTTACGTTTTTGCACGCTTTCCTCATATGTATCATGGAGGCTCTCAACTTGAGCGCTAGCCTCTTTAAGTTCATGCGTTTGTTTTTGAAGCTTTTCGCGCGTGAGTTTATCGTCTGATTCAAACGATTGCTGTTTTGTTTTAAGGCGACTCAACTGCTCTTGAGTAAGTTGCTGGTTCTTTTGAATTCGTTCACGTTCGCGCGCAAGCGAGGACGATTCGCCGTTGAGCTGGGCGGTTGTTTGTCTAAGCGTTGCCACTTCAGTTGAAAGTGCAGATATGCGCTCATCAAGAGAGGAGATTGTGGCAGCACATGCATCTTGCTTAGTTTGGATATCTTTTTCTTGCTCGTTTAACGAACGGATGGTTCGCTTAAGAGCAAGCATTGAGACAGAAACAGTATGAATGAGCGAAACACAACGTCCATCGGCGTATAAGCATGAGCCATCTTTTGAAATAAAGGTAAGTTCGGGATATTTTTTGTGCAGCTCATAGGCATGTTGCAAAGTATCGGCAAAAAACACAGTACCCGTAAGCGCAAAAAGTATGCTTTTATACGAAGCATTAACATCCAAAGCGTCAAAAAGCGACGTACCACACTCAGCATACGTAGTGCGAATCTTGTCATGCGCTGTTTGTACATCTGTATCGGTGAGTGTGGGCATTGGATACAAAACAAGGCGTCCTTTTTGAGAAGAACACGAGGTCATCATATGTAATGCCGTATTGGTATCTTTGACGATGAGCATAGACAATACGTCAGACAAATAGGCTTCTACAAGCGTTTCGTACTCGGTTGGAACACGACACACATCTAAAAACGTAGCTAGAATATCTGGCGAAAATGTCTTTTTTACATAGCTTAGGCGCTGCGAAGCATGTTGAGCAGCCTCTACTTGTGAGGTCTTAGCAACAAGCTCGCCGCGAATCTTAAAGAGTTTGCGATCAAGCTCTGCCTTTTGCGTAGATGCTGCTGCTTTTTGTGCAGAAGCCTCATCCAATACATGCTGATTTTGAGAAAGTTCTTCGGTTTTTTCCTTAAGTTGCGCAAGTATTGCCGACATTTTTTCATCGAGGGCAGATTGCGCTTGCTCGTTTTGCTTAATGGTATCTTCTAATTCACCAAGACGCTCAGAAAAAAGTGCTCGCTCGGTTTTAGTCCGCTTTAAGCGTTCTTCTAAAGTAGCAACAGAAATTTGTAAGGCATCACGCTGACGCGTAGCGTGCTTTACCTGGTCATTTAAGCTGTTGCACGTACGAGAATACTCCATGCGCTTAGATTTTGCTGACGCAAGTTGAGGCTCTTTTTCGGCAAGTGAGCCAAGATAAAACTCAATTTCACCATTGGACTCGGCTTGAGAATCCATGAGCTCCTGTTTTTCTTTTAACAAATCCTGCTTGGTGTGTTCTTGCGCGCTCATGTTACGGCGAAGTTCACTTAAATGCTTCACCATATTTTTGCCCTTTTCTTCAAGCAGACGCATATCCGAATCCATACGACCAGCAATATCGTGAAGACGGCGACGTTGTTCGCTTAAATCGCCTACAAACAAGCCTTTCTGTTCAAGCAACACTCTATACGATTCCAGCGACTTTTGAGCCTCTTGTTTTCTAAATTCTAGGAGTTCAACCGATGCATTTGCCTCTTTTAACTCGGATGAAAGCTGCTCATAGCGAGCTTTAAGCGCCGACAAATCGTCTACTGCACACATCGTTTTACTACGCTGTAACACAGAAGTTAACTCACGCGCGCGGTTGGCAACGCCCATTTGTTTTTCAAGGGGAAGCAGCTGTTTATGGATCTCACGTTTAACGTCTTTTATCCGATTAAGGTGAGTTGCCATAAGCTCAAGTTTTTTTTCGGCAAGTTTTTTACGCCGCCGATGCTTTGCAATACCTGCAGCTTCTTCAATTAAATCACGGCGATCTTGAGGCTTTGAAACTAAAATAGCATCAAGTTTTCCTTGCGAAATAATAGAATGTGTTTCTTTACCAAGTCCAGAATCATGCAGAATATCGTTAATATCGCGCAAACGGGCAGCAGCACCATTGATGAGATATTCGCTTTCGCCCGAACGATACATACGGCGCGTAATAGCAACATCGGTAAAATCAATAGGAAGCGTGTGATCAGAATTATTAAGTACGAGCGTTACCTCGGCAAAGCTCACGGCATCGCGCTTGGATGAGCCTGCAAAGATAACATCTTCCATAGCTTGGGCGCGAAGGTTACGCGGACCTTGTTCGCCTAAGACCCACAGCATAGCATCGGATACATTCGATTTGCCCGATCCATTAGGACCCACCACAACAGTTAAGCCAGGGTCAAAAATCATCTCGGTTTTATCGGCAAAGGACTTAAATCCTTTAAGCGTTAAAGACTTAAGATACACAAGCTACACCTCTCACAACGATCAGTATCTCAAATGTAGCATAACGCTTAAAGCGTGTGCGCGTACAATGGTAAAGCGCATTAAAAAAGGCCATGTTTGCGAGCTTAGCTATGCTTACAAAAGACGCTATGCCTCATCATCAACGTCGAGCTTATCTAAAGCCGACAGAGCCGCTATACTTTGAGATTCTTTCTTGGACGAGCCAGTGCCCCTACCCATCAACTCACCATCTACAAAGACAGCAGAGGTAAACTGTGGAGCATGAGCTGGACCTGTTTCGTCCTCAAGCTCATACACAGGCGCAATATGAAAACGCTTTTGGCAAACTTCTTGAAGACGGCTCTTAGGCGAAATAGGATGCTTTGCAAGTTCGGGCACCATGTACGGTGTAAGAGTACGGCGAATAAATTTGACCGTAGGCTCGTAGCCAGCTTCTAAATAAAGTGCACCAACCAGCGATTCATACACATTTTCCAAGGCAGAGGTAAATCCACGCACGCCCGTACCTTTTTCGGAGTCACCAAAGATGATACATTGGCCTATGCCTAATTCCTCGGCAACCATCGAAAGTGTTTTTCCGCTTACCAGTGAAATTTTCATGCGTGTAAGCGCACCTTCATCCATACCAGGAAATTTTTCGAACATATCGGTAGCAACAATAGCTCCCAAAATTGAATCACCTAAAAACTCAAGGCGCTCATACGAAGCAGAAACAGGAAGCCCCTCTACTGCAGAAGGATGTGTAATAGCAGCTTGAATGAGCTTTTTGTTTTCAAAGGTATATTCAATAATTTGTTCCGCATGCTTAATTCGCGCTTCAACAGACATATAAAGCCTCTTTAGTACCTATTGCGCGTTGACAATAGCGTCTACCGCATCGTTTATAGTTTTTATATTTTGTAAAATATCGTCATTAAGTGTAGAGCCAAATTCGTCTTCAAAAGCTGTAATAAGCGATAGAAGATCAAATGAATCTGCACCTAAATCCTTAAATTCTGTTTGAGGAGTTAAAGATTGTTTATCAACATCAAGTTCGGTACTGATAATGTTTGTAACCGTCTCAAAAACTTGAGATGAGTCCATATAAATCTCCTTATTACCTGTAAAATACGTATGCTAAAAAAATTAGTTTAGCAAAGCTTAAAACTATAAATTCTATTTTATAGATAATAACGAGAAAAACATGCTTAAAAGCACGATATACATTTAAGATTCACGGACAAGATCAGAAGCAATTTTGCTGGCTAGATTGCTTCTTATTGCATGAGCACATGCAAGTGTTCCATGCTTAATGGCTGCGACCGAAGTTGAACCATGGCCTATGAGCACCGGTGCTTTAAGTCCTAAAAGCATGGCACCACCTTGTTCTTCTCCAGATAAATCAACCGCGATACGTTTAAGTGCACCTTTTGCCAAAGAAAGACCCACCGCATATCCCATATTTTGAGCGGCTTGACCTTTAAGCTGCGTATACAAATATTTAACGGTGCCCTCGATCATTTTAAGAACAACATTGCCCGTAAAACCATCGGTTACCACAACATCTACCTTGCCTGCCAAGATATCAGAGGATTCACAATTGCCGCTAAACCAAGGGCCTGCCTCGGCAAGCGCTTTGTGAGCTGCAATAACTGCTTCGGAGCCTTTTGTTGGCTCGGTACCATTGGACAAAAGTGCCACAGATGGATCCTTAACATGCAAAATATTACGAGCATATGCACGACCCATATAAGCAAACTGTACAAGCGTAGCTGGACGTGCATCGGCATTGGCACCAAGATCAAGAAAAACTGTTTTTTTACCGCTTAATCCAGGAACTGCATAGGCAATAGCTGGACGTTTAATAGTACGAATACGACCAATTTCCAAAGTTGCTGCGGTAAAAATTGCGCCCGTTGAACCAGCAGAAAAAAATCCCTGTGCGCGACCGTCTTTTACCGCACGGCAACTACACACAATACTGGAATCGCGCTTGGTTCGAACAGCAGTAGCAGGATGCTCTTCCATACCAATAGTTTGCGTGCAAACCAAAGGCTGTGTACGTGCATGCGTAGCACAAAAAGGCTCTACCACTTCAGGTAATCCTGCAACAAGAACCTGAAGCTCGGGGTCACTGACAAGCGCCTGGTGAATACCTTCAAGAACAACATCACTAGGCTCGTCCCCACCCATTGCATCAACGCAAACTGTAACCATGGTCTACTCCAAACTTTGAGTTACGGTACTTTTTCAAACACATAAAAAGCACTGAACACATAAAAAAGAAAGGCCGATCCGAGTAAGGACCGACCTGCTCATAGGCTTTAGTGCAAAATTACTCGGTAACAACTACTTCGCGATCTTTGTAGTAGCCACAGTTAGAGCAAACGTGATGTGGAAGCTTAACAGCATTGCACTGAGGACATACTGAACGAGCTGCTGCTTCGAGCTTGCTGTTTGCTGAACGACGTGTATGAGTTGCGCCACGACCCTTTTTTTGCTTAGGAACTGCCATCATTAACCTCTCTTAAAACATCATAGCGTCAGGCGAATGAACTCCTGAGCGGCATCTATTAAAAATACGCAAGAATGTACTATACCATGTTTTATATGGTATACGCCTAACATTTCCTTATACCATCAGAAATTTTACATGTACTCACCATATAAACAAGTCTTATGAGTAAACATAACAAAATTATCACGTACTAAGGCGCGCAACATACTAACAAGAGTACGCTATGTTGGCGCGCGTACGATGCACAGGCGACACTTGTCTGCGCGATTGCAATAGTTGGTGCTTGGTTGGCGCGCGTACGATGCACAGGCGACACTTGTCTGCGCGATTGTAATAGTTGGTGCTTGGTTGGCGCGCGTTTGCACGCGTTTGTACGCGTTAGCTCGCGTTCCTACTTGGTATCAGAAGAAGAAAGCAGCTTCTTTAATTTAGCAAGCTCTTGTGCATTATGAGATTGAGGTTCTTCTGACGCGTTATGCGCCAAGCGTTCGTCACAACTACATTGTGTGTGATTAAGGTTACAACCGCACTCAGAACACAAACCTTTGCATTCATCAGAACATAAGATAACGTAAGGCGTTTCCATGAGTAACACCGATTCAAGCGCATGCGTCAGATCAAGTGTGTTATCAGCAGACACAAGCTCAAAATCGAGTTCGTCTTCATCAGAAGATAAGGGCGTTTGCTCAGGCTCTTCAAATAGATAATACTGGTCAACTTCGCCTTCAAGCGCAAACACTGCCTTGTCAAGACAGCGATCACAGGTGCCTTCAACCGTGCACGAAAGGATACCCGTTACAAAAATACCTTGACCAGCATTCGTTAAATCAAGCGAATACTCAACGCCTTGGGGCAACACAAAATGGTGCGCACCCAATACGTACGAATCTTCATCAACATGACCTGTAAGATGCACCGAGCTTCCACGCTGCGAAAGTCGATCATCTAAAATTGCAACGGTTTTTTTCATAAGGTACCTAAAACACCTGCTTGAATACAATTACCACGAAACGTTATTAGATTGATTGCGGTCACCAGAGTTTTCATTGAGCGTTTGGCGCACGCGTGTTACAGAGTTGGTAAGGGATTTAAGATTTTCTTCTAGATGCGCTAAAACGGTATCGGCATATTCTTCTGCATTGTAGCGCGTGTCACGTTCGTATTGATCTGCCTGAGCTTTAACTTCTTCGGCTTTTTGTTGGGCAATACGGACAATCTCTTGGTCACTTGCTAAAATAATAGCCTGTTGCTGAGCATCGGCAACAATAGAGTCAGCCTGTTGCTGAGCGCGTTCAAGTGTTTCGTTTTCTTCTTTAACAATACGACGTGCGTCAGTAAACTCTTGGGGAAAAACACGACGAATCTCATCGAGAATTTCATAAACATCGTTTTCATCAACGATTTTTTTACCTTGACCAGCAGCAAACGGTGTTTTGGCTTCGCTTACCATTGACTCAAGTTCATTAACAAGGCTCTCGATTTCTTCACCCGGCTGCATACTGGGCTCCTTTCAATCCTATGAATGATCAATAGGTTCACTTTAACTTCATTTTTGACCATACGTTTTTATCTTAACAGATAAAAGCTTAAAGCGAAGGGAGATTTTATCATATTGCATACAGATCCATAAGCTTTACAACCAAGAACGCAAATTGAGGCGTTTTCATACAAGCTCGCGCGCTGCGTTTTCGCGCAAGATCTCGCACGTTCCTCTTGCACTACCCTTTCGTACTACCCTCTTGCACGAGCTTACGCTACTTATGATACAAGTGTTGTAAAACGCATGCAGGCACCATCATGCTTACATCGGCACCCATACTTGCTATTTCGCGCACAACCGAGGACGAAATAAAACCGTACTTGGGGTTACTCATTACGTAAATGGATTCGATATCGGGATTCATACGCGTATTAAGGTCGGATTGCTGCAGCTCGTATTCAAAATCGGTCATAGCACGCAAGCCTTTTACCACAGCTTGTGCACCTATTGACTTGACAAACTGAACAAGCAGACCTTCAAACGGATACACGTTTACATCGTTTAGACGTGCCTCGTCAAGCGAGGCGCGCACCAACTCGACACGGTGTTCAAGCGAGAAGGTAGCGCCCGTTTCGTTTTTGCGCGCTGACAGCGCAACAGCAACACTTACCTGCGGAAACATTTTTCGTGCGCGGCGAATAACATCAAGATGGCCAAGCGTTATAGGGTCAAAAGTACCAGGAACTACCACATGAGAAATTTCTGTATTCATAGCACTCCTTTTTTTATGTGTATCAATATTTGCACGTATATCAACAAACGTTTGCTACAAATTATGTGCAGACACACGAAAAAGACTTACCTGCGTAATACCGTGAGTTTTCTCGCGCACAAGCTCAAGCGTGGCAAAGTGGGTGCGGATACTTTTTTCAAGTGTGGTATGTTTTTCGTGCTCGTAGACTACAAGCGCATGCAAATCAAGCACATGCGCCAAACTTAATGCATCAAAAAGCTTACATACCTCATCTGGCTTATAGGCATACGGTGGATCAAGCAGTACACAATTAATTGGGTGCTTAATACGCTCAATGAGGGTGTGATTCATGCAATCACCGTACAACGCCGTAAACGTTTTTGGCTCGCATCCAAGGTTTTGCGCGTTGGTTTGCAAAATCTTAAAAGCATTGCGATCTTTTTCGATAGAGGCCAAATATGCTGCACCTTGCGACATAAGCTCAAAACCCAAAGCTCCTGAACCTGCAAATGCATCCAAAACGTACGCGCGAGCCAAGTCCAAATCAAACTCATGCTTAACCATAGACGCTATAGACTCACGCAAGCGCGAAGTAGTTGGACGCGTGACGTTTCGTCCCTGCAAAGTAATGAGCTCTTTACCAGCCCAAACTCCACTTACAATACGCATATGGTTCCTTTCAAGAGAGCTTTATGAGTTAATACGCGGCGCAGACGGCGCGGATAGCACAGACGCAAAGGTTTACAGTTCAAAGCGCTAAAACCCGATACCTTTAAGTTCTTCAAAATAAGCTGGAAAGCGCGCGTGCATTTCATGCACCAGTGCTCGATGTTGGACTTGCGATACATCAGGATCACCGTCTAACAGCTCGCCCACATCGCGGTGAGCCGCCTCAATAAGATCCATATCGCGCACCATATCACAAACACGCAGTGTAAGCGTACCGCTTTGACGATAGCCTAAAATGTCGCCCTCGCGTCTTAGTTCCAAATCTTTTTGAGAAAGTTCAAAGCCATCAAAGGTGTTCTCCAAAATATCAAGCCTTTGTCGAGCTAAACTATGCTTTTTTGAAGCGGTCACCAAATAAACCTGCGCAGCAAGACTACCTCGGCCAACACGACCACGCAGCTGGTGAAGCGTTGCAAGCCCAAAGCGATCGGCGTCAAGGATAATCATAGCACAGGCACGCGGAACATCTACACCCACCTCAACAATGGTTGTTGCTACCAACACGTCAAGCTTATGCGCTCTAAATTGACTCATAACCTTATCTTTTTCAACGTTATCCATGCGACCTGTTAAAAGACCAATTCGATAAGCGCTAAAACTACTACGCTTGAGAGCTTCAAACGTTTGTTGTGCACTGTGCAACGTCTGCGCGGAAGACTGTGCATTGGGAGCAATGTCATCAACCGTGGTACGCGCGTCTTGGCTGTCGATAAGTGGACAAATAATATAAGCTTGCTGACCTTGCTCAATGCATGCAGCAACAGCGTCATAGGCCACAGATACATTTTCGTTTGCTAATACTTTTGTTGTTACTTTTGCCGTAGAAAACGGCTTATGTTTAATGAAAGAGCAGGTTAAGTCGCCGTAAAACGAGAGTGCCAACGTACGCGGAATAGGAGTTGCGCTCATGGCAAGTAAATCGGCAAACGGAGATTTTTGTCTAAGCGCAAGACGCTGATGAACGCCAAAGCGGTGCTGCTCGTCAATGACGATGTAGGAAAGCTTGTGAAATTGCACATCATCAGACAAAAGCGATGTGGTACCAAAAATGACCTGAAGCGACCCTGTTTGTAAGCCGCTCAGAATATCGGTGCGCTCGGACTTTGTTGTTGCAGACGTTAAAAGTGCCCACGAGATAGACAATTTGGTAAGGAGCGTGCCTATTTTTTCGGCATATTGCTGAGCTAAAACAGAGGTTGGCGCAAGCATGGCAGCTTGTGTGGATGTGTCGGCGCAAACAGCAAAACCAAGGGCGCAAACAACGGTTTTTCCCGTTCCAACATCACCAAGTAACAGCCTATTCATGCACGTTTTTGCCTGCATATCATGTAAAAGGTCATGAGCTGCACTTTGCTGCTCTGCGCTCAATTCAAACGGCAACGCCTTATAAAAGTTTTTGAGGTGGCTTCCGTTAATGCAGTGTTGTATGGGGTCTTGAGTATCCTCAACAGAAGTGCGCGCGCGAAGTGCAAGCTGAAGAAAAAACAGCTCGTTATATGCAAAACGGCGACGCGCAGCTTCTTGTGCACGCATCGATGTTGGCATGTGTATCTGCTGGATAGCAGTTGAATATCCCATCAAACGATTACGCGCAAGATATACAGACGGTATACAATCTACCAGCGGCAAAATTTTATGCAAACATATTTTAATAATGCGTCGATACCACGCAGCGGATAAGCCGTCGCACAGTGCATAGACAGGCAGAATATGCGTATCAAGACGAGTATTGGCCACGGGCTGAGGCGCGCGCTTATCTTGTGCATGGGCGTCCGCTGTATGAGTATCTGCAGCGTGGCCGTCTGTAGGACGGGTATCTGCAGCGTGGATAAGCTCAATAAACGGCGAATTCATGCACTTAAAGCCATACGAATATTCTACTTTACCCAAAAGCGCAACAACGTCGCCAACATGGTAGGCTTTTGCAAGCCAGGGCTGCCTAAAAAACGAAATGCGCATGATACCTATGGTATCGGTTACGTACATCTCAACAATTGAGAGATGCGGACGTGGACGCTTAAGATTAATTCGATCAATAACACACGATATAGTAACTGTATCATTTACAGCTGCTTCAAGAATAGAAACATGCCGCGAAAAATCAAGGTATCTACGAGGGATACGCAACATGAGATCGCGCAGGGTATGGATACCAAGATTAGAAAACAGCTTCGCGCGCGCAGGCGTTACATACGGCAACATGCCAAGCGGCGCGTCAAGCGCACAAGACGCTGCAAGACGCGGTGATGCCTCGGATATATGCAGTTGAGTATCCACAGACGCCTTATTCGAGCGAGAAAATCACAGGATAAAGCGGTTGTTCTCCGCGTTGTGGATCTACGTCAAGCGAGGGGAACTTATCTTCTATTTTTTCTACCAGATCGTCAAAGCTTGCTTGATCCATATCTTTACCAGCTAAGATAGTTAAGGTATCGCTTTCTTCTTCGGCCATCATACGAGCAATAACTTCAAGCGTTACGCTGCATACGTCGTGCCCAACCACATCGATGGAACCACAGGCAATACCCATGACATCACCTACGTGGATAGGCGTACCATCAGAGGCCGACGAATCGCGAACAGCACAGGTTATCTCGCCGTCTCTAATGAGGGAAAGTTGATCGGTCATTTGTGAAACAAGTTCATCAAAATCTTTGCTCAAATCAACGCAGAACATACAAGAAAACGCTTGCAGAACGCTTTTAGTGGGAACAACTTTTGCAACGCAAGAAGTAACTGCCTGAACAGCTGCTTCGGCGGCCATGCGAATATTAGAATTGTTAGGCAATACAACTACCTGACGAGCATGGGTTGCCTCGATAGCTTTAAGAATATCGGCCGTTGAGGGATTCATGGTTTGGCCGCCAGAGATAATTTGATCAACACCTAATGATGTAAGAATTTCTGCTTGACCACTACCAGCTGCAACCGCAACGAAACCTACGTCCTTTAACGGTGCATTAGAAGCAGCTGATGCAGCCGATGTAGATGCTGCAGATCCAGCGACAAAATCATCACCGTGAACAAGAACTTTGTCATCGCGGATGGCGTCTGTTCGTTCGTGAGCCTCTAGATCCATATTGTGTACAAACACGTTATATATTTGGCCGCGATGCAGCATGTGGCGCAAAACGTAATCGGGACGATTAGTGTGAACATGAATCTTATAATCGGGATAACTTCCTACCAAAAGTTCGCAGTCACCTTGGGACGCAAGGAATTTAAGATGAGTTTCGGGGTTAAAGTCTTCTAAATCGGCATGGAACAAAAACTCGGTACAATAACGATACTGAGAGCCTTCCCAATCTTCGTTAACCGCAATATCAACCGCATTTGATACGTGGGCTTTAGCGTCTTTGGTATCTTGGGCATCGTGGGCATCAACCGTAGTCTTAAAATTGGTAAGCTGCTGATCTTTACCGTTATAAGCATTTACAAAGGCTTCGATAAAAGTTGCAAAACCAAAAGCGCCCGAATCTACTACCCCGTTCTCTTTAAGCACGGGCAATAAATCGGGTGTGCGTGCAACGGATTCATATGCTTCAACCACAATTGCATCAAGGAGCTCTTGCTTGGTTGCGTGTTTTTGCTCAAGCTTATCGGCGCAAAGCGACACGTCTTTTAAAACGGTAAGAATGGTGCCTTCAACGGGCTTTCTTACAGCCTTAAATGCAACTTTTACGCCGTTTCGTAAGGCTTTTGCAATGTCTTCTACGCTTAGAGCTTCGTCCGTTGCACCAACAAGACCTTCACTAATACCGCGCAAAATTTGGCTGGTAATAACGCCAGAATTACCGCGCGCGCCCATAAGTGATCCGTGCGTAATTGCATGTGCTATATCTTCCATCGACGCATCTTGAGGCAGGTCTTCCACCTCTTTTACCACGGTTTGAAGCGTAAGCGACATGTTTGTTCCCGTATCTCCGTCGGGAACGGGGAATACGTTAAGCTTGTTAATTTCATCAGCTTTGTTTGCAACCGCTTGAGCTGCAACGGGAAAGCAGGTACGAATCACATGAGAAATCATATCAGTGGAATTCCTTTAATTCATAGACGGTTATCCAATACTTGAGCAGGTGCAGGCGCGGTACGCGTGCACGTATTGCGCGCGGTTGGTGCGCTGGTGTGGCGCTTGTGCGCTTTGCGATGCTTGTGCGCGCTTTGCACGATGTTCGCGCTGTTTGCACCAGTACGCTCCAAGCAAGGTGCGCAAGGTCAACGGGAGCGGCGCGACGGGTGCAACGCGTGGCACGCTGTCACATGGCACGCGACGAACTCGTACGCAAGACGTGCAGCAAACGCGTTAGTGCAGCAAGCGCACACCTGCAACACGCGATCAGGCGCGTATGCCTTCAATAAATACACGAACTTCTACGTCGTTAAGCTCGGCAATCTTTTTTAAGATAAATTGAGTGGCACTGATTAAATTTTTAGAAACCGAAACCAGGTTGACTCCTTGCTCAACAATGACGTGCAGCGATACAACTGGATGGTCGTCTTTAGTTTCTACGTCTACACCTTTACGTAAGCGATACATGGGTAAGAGATGCATTATGCCGTCTTGCTGATCGAGAGCAGCCATTCCCACTACACCGTAGCATTCAAGAGCTGCATGACCTACCAAATCGGCAATGCAATCGTTTGAAACTTTAAGCGTTCCACAAACGACTTGTGACATACGAAAGTCTCCTCTCGTCTTAAGCATGTTTACATATAGCAATTGTAACGCATTCATTCAATAATCATACGGAACTATTTTTAAATAGTGGGGTTATAGGCATTTACCTAAGAAATACCATATATTCTGCGTGGTTGGGCGCAGGCGTTGTTGGGCGCGGCGTGGTTTGATGTAATTGGATCTGGCTTTTAGGAGTTTGGTGGGAACGCGGACAGTGAAGTTGGCGCGCCGTTGCTGCGTGTAGCTTGGTGTTGTGCATGGCTTGATTCCATGCCATCTTGGTGCTGCGCTGGCGCTTTCGAGCAAGGTTTTATAAAACATTCTGCTTAATATTCGAAAAAAAACCTTATTTGACACGAGTTTTTGTAGCGTGACACCACGGAGTCAAAAAACGTGTTCTGCATTTTACCAGGTAGGTGCGTTGGTACAGTTTTGAGAACCTCTCAAAAGCACCACGAAGGGCTATTTTTAACTTCAGAACTCGTGTCAAACGGGGTATTTTTCGAATTTTCTCGAAAGTTTTTGTAAGCGAGGGTGCCAGCGAGTTTTAACTCAAGATTTCACAAACTCCCATTTCAATTTTGTCATTTTTTACTATTACGTATGAATGATTTTTAAACCTTGTTTTAAAAAACAGAACGTATTTAGAGTTAGAATTATTCTAATTGAGTTACTACTAGCACGCTTGTGAGGAAAAAGCAGATGGAAGCAAAACAATTAGATGAGTTATCTAAACGTATGGATAAGTGGGCTGAACAATTATTGGATACTGGCAAGAGAAATAATCTTGTAAGTTTCAAAGATCGTAAATCATCTACCTTAGAAATATTGAAACCAACTGCCAATGAGATTTTCCAAGAATTTTCCTCAGATAATCCAAAGTCTTTTAAAATATTTAATCCGGTTAAGGTTCTTCGCGATGGAACTAGTAATTATGACGATAATTCTGTATACAATACAAAATTAGATAGTAAGGAAGAAGAACAGGTTTATAACAAAAGCGATTTGCTTAACAAATTCTCCAATGAAATAAGCTCCTCACAAGTTCTTGCTTACAGTACCTCTAATAATCCCATAACTACTGCAAGAAGTATTATGAAAAACGCCAATGAGATTATGAAAGAAACCGGCATAAACGTTGCACATATTGCATTTGGTTTTATTCATTGGAAAGACGCTAATTACGCTGATACCGTTCATTATGCTCCCCTACTTTTAATCCCCATCCAAATAACGTATAAAGCTCTTACTGATCCGTGCGTAATATCAGTACTTGATAATGAAGTTCTTATCAATAAAACATTTTCGTGCAAACTAAATAACGAGTATGGCATAACACTTCCAGAGTATACAAATGAAACTACATTGGAAGCATACATTGAACGTGTGCAGCATGTAGTTTCTCCCCTAGGCTGGGAAATAAGCCGAGAGTGTAAAGTGGGGCTTTTTGCCTTCGCAAAAATAAATATGTATATGGATCTTAAGCATAATAAGGATAAGATTCTTAACAATCCAATAGTTGCTAAGCTCTTAGGTGCTCCTACGAACTCTTATGATAGTCCCAATGCAGATATCGATAAATATGAACCTACGCATGATCCAGTAATTGACTTATGCACTGTTGTTGACGCTGATTCTAGCCAAATTAATGCCATAGAAATGGCAAAATCAGGCCAAAGTTTTGTTTTGCAAGGCCCTCCAGGCACTGGTAAAAGTCAAACAATAACTAATATCATAGCTGAGTGCCTTCACGACGGAAAAAAGGTGTTATTCGTTTCAGAAAAACTTGCAGCTCTAAATGTCGTTTACCATAAAATGAAGCAAGTAGGCATTGCCGATTTTTGTCTCCCCCTTCATTCAAACAAAGCAAATAAAAAGGATGTTATCAAAGATATATGCGACAATTTTGATATTCAAAAAAATGAAATCAATCACCAAAAAGTTAATGAAGAACTACGTGCAAAAGTAGCAGCAAAAGAAAAATTAGATTCCTATGACTACAACCTGCATAGCATAAATCCTATAATTAATAAAAGCCTATATGATCTATTTGAATGTCATGCAAAATTTGATAAAAATCCTGATGTAATATGTGAAGTGCAAGATATATCAACATTAGGTTCAGACTATCTGGATGCGGCGACCAATCTCTTAACAACATATGTAGATTATCTGCCTACGATAGGATATAACTACCGCGATAATCCGTGGTACGGATACATAAATCAGAGTACTTCTTTGATCGAGGAAACGCGCATACAGCACAGTATGTCTACGTTAGTCGATATGCTACGAGAACTGCAGACACTAGCAGCTACCATCTCTAAACGCTATGCCATCACCTGTACATGTTTGAAGGATCTGCTTTTTTGGAAAACGTTTTTTAGATTTGCTGCCGAATCGTCGCTCATTACTCCCACTCTTTTACAAAAGCAAAATTTTGCCAGTGCGAGCGCTGCTCTGCAACAATTAAAGTCATTGAGCGATGAGATCCGACTTTCAGCACAAAAGTTGTCGTATTGTAGTGACAGGATTTATCAACTAGATGGTTTGAAAAATTATAATGATCTGCAACATCTGAAGAGTGCGTTTTCTAGAATGTTTAATTCGGGATATAAGAAAATTGTTTCTGATGTACGACGATGTATGAAAACAAACAAGAAGCCTGCGTATGGCGAGCTTGTTCTTTTGATGGGTGCCCTATCAACATACCAGAAAGCGATAAACAAGTATCCTTCCATTGAAGCGCCTGTTATATCCATGCTTGGCCCAGCTTACAAAGGTATCGATACTAATTGGGATTATGTAAGTGAACAAATGGACACGCTTAAACAGATGCTTTCTGAAGAACACACGTTTGAGCAGTTTGAGCAGCACTCAAGCTTCTTATCCGAGAGCAAAACATTCATTGACTATTCCGATCGCATCTCCAACATCTTTGATAAAAGCACTGTTCAAAACTTGGACTATATGTGTGGCAATTTTGATAAGGAAATTGTTAACATAAGATCTATGTCACTCGACGACGCACTATCTAAATTGAATGGCTGTCTTTCTGCATTCGGGCAATTGCATCAATGGTGTGCATTTAGAGAATTACTTAATAACATCAAAAATATTGGGATTCTTACATTTATTGACGCTGTTATAAAAAACAATGTAAGCGAGGACGCTATTGTAGGGACTTTTAAAAAGCAGTTTTATTTGCAATGGATTGACTTCATTATTAGAAAAAATAGTACTCTGTCGCAATTTAGCAGACTTTCCCAAGATAGAGCAGCCCGAGAATTTGCAGAAAAAGATGTCGAGCAGTTTAAAATCAATCAATTAACTTTACGCGGAAAACTTGCATCCGCCTGCCCTGAACTGAATTGTGCTGCGGCAGGAAGCCCTTTGAGCACACTGTTGCGAGAAAATCAGAAATCAAGAAACAATATGGACATACGCTCACTTCTTAAAGATACTGGGGTGCTTGTTCAGCAAGTTAAACCATGTTTTATGATGTCGCCATTAAGCGTGAGTACGTATCTTGACTATGATTGTATGAACTTTGATATTGTCATATTTGATGAAGCCTCTCAGATGTTTCCGTGGGATGCAATTTGCGCTATAAGTCGTGCTAAGCAGGCTGTTATTGTAGGCGATTCTAAGCAAATGCCACCTACTAATTTCTTTAGTGCAGTTATAAATGATGATGAAATTGATGACGAAGATGATGATATAAGAAGTTTTGATTCTATATTAGATTTAGCTTCTGCCGTGCTGCCGCAAGTAAGACTAAGCTGGCATTATCGTAGTCGTTGTGAAGACCTCATCGCATTTTCTAATAAGAACTTCTATGATGGCAAACTTATAAGTTTCCCATCTGCTCAGCATGATTCTCAAGGTCTTGGAATTGATTATTACTATGTGAATGGAGAGTTTGATCGTTCCTCTCATAACAATAAAAAAGAAGCTGAGTATGTTGTCGATTTGATTTATAAAAACATTGATACATATCCTAATAGAAGTTTGGGTGTTGTTGCGTTTAGCCAAAGCCAGCAGAATCTTATTGATAAATTGCTGTACAGGCGGCGCCAATCAACTCCAGAAAAAGAATTATTCTTTGACGAGAATAAAGAGGATGCTTTCTTCATAAAGAATCTTGAAACAGTGCAGGGCGATGAGCGCGATACCATCATATTCAGTGTTGGCTATGGACCGGATGCGAAAGGCGTTCTTTCACTTAATTTTGGACCGTTGAATCGAGATGGCGGCGAAAAACGCTTGAATGTTGCTGTTACGCGAGCTAAATATAACATTCAGATTATTTCTTCCATGCATGCTAACGATATAGATCTGAGTCGCACGAAATCAGAAGGTGTTAGATTACTCAGAGAATATCTTGATTATGCTGAACATGGTCAGATTGCTCTTGAGCGCACAGAAAGCGTGGAAAACACAGATCAGTTTGATTCAGATTTTGAGTTTGAAGTGTGTGAATTTTTGCGAAATCATGGGTTCTCTGTAGACACGCAGGTAGGATGCTCTGGATTCAGGATTGATCTTGGCTTAAAGATGCAAAACAGTTCTGACTACGTTTTAGCAATTGAATGTGATGGTGCGAGCTATCACTCTTCTAAGAATGCTCGTGATCGAGATAGATTGAGACAAACCGTTTTGGAACATATGGGTTGGCAATTCTATAGAATTTGGTCGACTGAGTGGTTTAGAAACAGAATAATTGAGCAAGAGAAGCTTTTGACTGCTGCTAACGAAGCTGTAAACATGAACTATATTCATGCGGCAAATACATCTGATAGTATCACGGTTTTACCTAGTAAACGTATGGTTTCTTCAAGCAATGATTCAGGTGTTTTAGCTAATTCAGTTCATGATAGCTATGGCAGGCATTTTAATCATGCGAATTCTCATTATGAATCTATTGGAAATATGAGCAGTTTAGAAGCAGTATATTCAAAAACTATTGATGGTATTGCACAACCAGTTGATACAAACACCTTCTCTTTTCCAACATACAAAATGGCTGATTGCAAACATATGTTTTATGAGCACAAAAACACAGATTTTAAAGAATTTATTAAAGATATTTTGGAAGTTGAAGCGCCTCTTTCGGAAAAGCTGCTTTTGCAGAGAATTATCTGGTATTTCCACCGTGAAAAAGTTACTTCTGTTGTGCAAAAAACTTTTGATACGAATATGCGCGGGTGCGAAGAACTCGGCATTATCCGCAGGCATGGATTTCTATATCTAGAGTATAAACCCATTGTTTTTAGAATACCTGGGGATATTGTGCGCGATTTTAACCAGATTGCACCTGAAGAGATTGGCGAGGGAATGCTTAAGATTATCGGTAAGAATGTTAAGGTGACACAAGATGGACTCTATAAGTTTATCGGTGGTCTATATGGTAAAAAGAGAATAGGCAAATACGACAATGAAGCTTTACATCATGCTTTATTGATGTTGCTTAAATCCGGTAAAATCGTCGAACATGATAATCATATATTGTTAAGTGATACGCAATAAACTTGCAAGTATTACAGGAAAGATCGGGGTCAAAATGTAGTGTACATTTCGCTTCTGTTTGGCTTGGTGTTGCGCGTAGCACTGCGTTGTGGCTTGGAGCTGCATGTGGCTGCTACGCGGGGCGGACCGCTGCGCTTGGCGTGATGCTGCGCAAGACTCGCCGTCACACCTGGTTTGATTCCATGCCACCTAGGCGCTGCGACAGGGCTTTCGAGCAAGCTTTCACAAAACATTTTCCTTAATATTCGAATAAACCTTATTTGACACGAGTTTTTATGGCGAAGAGCCATAGGTTCAAAAACGTGTTTTGCATGTTCCAAGATAATCGCGTTGGTACAGTTTTGAGAACCTCTCAAAAGCGGCACAAAGGGCAATTTTTAACTTCAGAACTCGTGCCAAATAAGGTTTTTTGCAATATTGCTCGCTTGGTTTTGTAAACGAGGACACTGACAGCTCTCTTGGACACAAATCACGAGAACTTTAATGCAGTTTTGCTATGCGCCATACGTTTTAGGAGAAATATTCAAGCAGAACCTAAAAGTTACGCCCAATTTTATTTTTACTGTAGGCGTTGCCGCAGAACAGCAACCATTATGGTAGTGATTACGCAACCAGATGTTGCAACAATGACGCAGCAGGTATGTACGACAATCAGGGAATCCTATACATGTAAATTCCGCTACAATATGTGACACAGTAATGTATGGTATCCAATAGGTAATGTCTTTGAACACAATGCTTTATAGGATGAAGGTAATTGATGAGCAGCCGTGGTGTGAACTTGGTTTTAGAAGAATACGAGTAAAATACATTTACTATTAAATTGATGAGAATAGAAAAGCAGTCACAGCTAGAGGAAGGAAACGGAATTTTCGCCACTTTTAGGACTTGGCCGTCCGTCAGTGTGGGCAAACCATCACTCATTCAGAAGCCTGATCCAGGCTGCCGGGATCACCCCCCCCCGCGTGTGCGGGAAAAACACTTCTGCAATTTCTCTTGATACCTCATATTGGGGATCACCCCCGCGTGTGCGGGAAAAACGTGTTTCAGCGCGTTGTACAGTTGCGAAAGTGGGGATCACCCCCGCGTGTGCGGGAAAAACTATATGTGCTATCTGCACTATAGCACAGCTGATAGGATCACCCCCGCGTGTGCGGGAAAAACTGATAGATACGCATACCGGTTGGTTAAAGATATGGGATCACCCCCGCGTGTGCGGGAAAAACCGCTTGTCGTTTCTACTTTAACGAGAACGGCAAGGATCACCCCCGCGTGTGCGGGAAAAACGAAATCGCGTTTGCTATAGGCAAAGTACAAGAGGGATCACCCCCGCGTGTGCGGGAAAAACCTGTTTGTGGCTGCTTGTGGCTGTTTTTGTCTGGGATCACCCCCGCGTGTGCGGGAAAAACTACAAGTTCAAGCTCTAGTTCAAGCTCTAGTCAGGATCACCCCCGCGTGTGCGGGAAAAACCTTTTTTTGGCTGTTTTTGGCTGCTTTTGACTGGGATCACCCCCGCGTGTGCGGGAAAAACCAGAATCTTGACTCTAGTGCAGCATCTAAACTCAGGATCACCCCCGCGTGTGCGGGAAAAACTGGTTGTCGTGAGCAAGTCGGGTCGCGTGACTGAGGATCACCCCCGCGTGTGCGGGAAAAACCTTGAAAGATCCACCGTCTTTTGGTCTGTGAAAGGATCACCCCCGCGTGTGCGGGAAAAACGCGCGCAAAGGTCTGCGCGCTTTTACCTGTCTAGGATCACCCCCCGCGTGTGCGGGAAAAACTATAAATGTATACTTGAAAGGAAATAAAAAATGGGATCACCCCCGCGTGTGCGGGAAAAACTTGAAAGCTGGCTTTTCAAAAGGGCGGAGCGTTGGGATCACCCCCGCGTGTGCGGGAAAAACCCAACGCGAGTACCCAATCTCGCCGCGTGCCCAAGGATCACCCCCGCGTGTGCGGGAAAAACTGCCAAAGGTCATGCTCCTGAAGGTTCACAACCAGGATCACCCCCGCGTGTGCGGGAAAAACGCTGCTTTAAGGGCTTCTTTTTTGCTGGTGTAGGGGATCACCCCCGCGTGTGCGGGAAAAACCAATCTTACGCGCCACGCATCACAGGCGGAAAAGGGATCACCCCCGCGTGTGCGGGAAAAACTCTGGACTTTTAGACTCAAAGTTAAGATTATTAAGGATCACCCCCGCGTGTGCGGGAAAAACCTGATATCCGCTTTACTGATTGTTGCTCATAGCGGGATCACCCCCGCGTGTGCGGGAAAAACTTGTGATAGCTGTTCATAGCATTTTGTGACTTAGGATCACCCCCGCGTGTGCGGGAAAAACGGTAAGCAGGAAGGGGGTGGAGCAGAGAAAGTAGGATCACCCCCGCGTGTGCGGGAAAAACTCTTAAAAATCCCTGTTCAAAGCTACTTTAACTAGAGAACATCAAAAATTTTATTCACTTTTAATGCAAGCTTTGCTATTAGTTTAGCATCTCCAAGCGCTCGGTGTGAAACAGGAGTTGATATTCCATACACTTTAAGAACATTATCAAGTGTGTAACTCTCTAAGAACATCTTTTCTTTCTTAATAAATCTCATTACATCAATTTCTCTATTATCAAGAAGCTCTTCGTTCATGGAGTGCAGCTCGTTATTTATAAATCGCGTATCAAACGCAATGTTATAACCTAAAACAGGCAAATCTCCTATAAACTGTTTTAGCCCATTAAGAGCCGCGCAGGGACTTACTCCTCGATTAGCGAGCTCTATATCGGTAAGCCCAGTTAGTTGGGTTATAGCTGGGGAAAGATTCAACGAATCCCGTTTAATTAAACGCTGATAGTAATCTACCTGCTTGTCGCAAATTCTAATCGCGCCTATTTCTATGATTTTGTCGTCTATTTCGTTTAGCCCACTAGTTTCAATGTCTAAAATAACAAATTTCTTATCAGATAAAATCTCAAAGTCACTTGCAGTATAAACATTTTCATCCTTTACTGTGGTTTCTAAAGAGCAGTCATCATCCTTTTTGAGTTTTTTATTACTGTGCATATGCGCCTTATGAAAATGATATGCCTTGCTAAAACCATGTTCTTGGATATCATCACACTTATTACAATTTGGGGTAAATATAAGCGGAATCCCATCTAGATATACAACTCTTCTAGCAGAATTAATGGTACAGAAATCATAACCAATCTCATTTTGGGCAACGAAAGATAATGTAGCAGATCCTGAACCCACACAGTTAGAAACCCTACTCCAAAGTTTCTCACGAATACGACTATTAAGATTTCCTACATACACTCCTGTATCAATCTCTTGCATCCATTTAGTTAGATCTCCTCGTAGTGATCTAGGACATTTGCTTAGGGTAATTATGGTAAGCGGCATGTCAATCTGTCTCACTATAATTAATTCCTGCAGAAACAGCTCCCAATTTATCATCCCATAATTGCAAAATATCTGCCTCAACCTGCTGTTCTTCAGGTACAGCCAGTATGTATTGAATATCCTTCACAATCTGGGGAAGCAATTTCCCCGAAGTAAAGCTATCTCTCATGCGCAAACGCATCTGCGAACCAATGTCAATACTGCTGTCCTGCTCTTTTTCTTCTGCAAGACAAAATGCGAGTGGAATAGTAATTTCAGCTTTGTAAAGATCAGCAATATCATAAACAAATGAAAGATCGTGCCCCACATGTACAAATCCCAAGCCAGATGCTAAGCCAAGTGCATAAACTACGCTCTGTACCAAACCGTAAAGACAGACATTGCCAGCAGAAAGTGCTTGATTAACTGCAGAAGCATCTTCAAAAATCTCGTAATTATAATCTCTACCGTTCCACGGAACATGATATTTACGTGACATTCTTCGATATATGGTGCGCACACGCGCTCCTTCACGCCCCCGTAGTTGTTGCATTGTGTAAGCTGAACAATCATCAGATGGAAATCTCATCTGATACATTCTTCTTGCTACCTCTAGTCTGGTCCTCGTGTTCGATACAAGCTTTGCTTGTAACATGAGAAGCTTTGATGTCCGCGCTAACGACCTACCGTGAGCATAGGTTCTTACACCAAATTCGCCTACCCATATTACGCAAACGCCCACACTTCCCAACAACTCCATAGCACGATGAGTTATTGATGTTCCTGGCCCTAGTAGTAAAACACTCATTAATGCTGCAGGAATTCTAAATGTTCCCTCTTCTTTGTAGGCAGTAATGGCACTGTCAATTCGATTAATCTTAGCGTATTCAATATAGATAAAGCTTATTCGATCAGAAACGTGAGGAAGCTCTTGTAACTTAACTTTCTCTGCACCAACGTTTGCTTTCATTGCAACTAGTCCTAACAGTTCCATGGTCTTCTCACGAAAACCAACTATTGGGGGATAACCGTCATCATTCCAAAGCCATATGCCTTTTTCTTACCAATACCATTAACAAGAGCACTTCTAAAAAGTTCCACGTCTTCTACAGTTAGAAATCCCTGATATACTGCCTTAGCTAAACGAATAGGTTTCTGAGATTTCCTAAAATAAGAAAAACCTCTCTCTACAATGTCAAATTCTCCTGCTTCTAAGCTAAACCCGTACTTATGTACTCGCGATGTAAAAAACTCTATTTGTTGTGCACGTGTGACATGCGGAACTACACGGCCTCTTTGTCTTTTCTCATTTTGAACTTGTTCACTCGGAAGAGAGATTACCGGGTTAAGAGCTACACGAAACTGTAGCCTATCTCCTTTTTTAAGTGATGTAAGTAGTGAGGCATAGTTCTTCGTTGCTGCAGTATGAGCAACTCCATATTTTTCCAGTTTCGTTAAGTCTGGTTTTGAATTGCTGAGTACCAATAAGTATTGCTTGCCTCGAAGCGTATCAACACGCCAAAGTTTACGACTACGAGTATGTGTTAGCCATTCTTCAGGAAAACTTTCCTCAACCCATGCATGAAAAGTTTCTACATGTGCAAGATCTCGCATGGTTTTGAGATTGCTGCAGTCAATCTCAACTCTACTGAGATACATCATTGTTCACCTCTAACATACTGAATACATCATGCTCCATGCTTAAGTAGTCTTTACTGGATGCTAACTCATCTGCAGAAGCTGATTTTTTATCATGTGTTTTATCAAACATAGGGCATATTGCCTTGAGGGGAAGGTCAAAGCGAGCTTCGTATCGGTAGCCAAATCTTCTGTTTTTACTAGAAAAAGAAAACGCGATATCGTGTCTTAGCTTTCGAACAAAAGGGTGTTCCATACTGCTTTGATAGGGAGCAAGGAGATCGGCATCCGCATATATAGGAATAAACAAATCGTCACTTGTACTATTCAGGGACTTGATTTTCTTTTGTTGCCATTTTTGAGCCACCCATGGATGTGTTTTTAGCAGTGTAAACGGATCTTCTTCTTGCATACCAATTATAAAATCATACGAAAGAGGAAAAGACCTGCGTCCCAAACAAAGTTGGAAGTATGGGGCAGCAAGAGCCTGCTCAATTTTTTCAAGCAAAAAACTATCCTCTGAGCCAAGAACAACTAAAAACACAGCGTCTTCAAGGCAGTAACGGTTAGTGACATAATTGCGGTCGAACTCCCCAGTAGGCTTGCATTTTGATGCAATGTGATAGTCTTTAAGCAGGTTTCCTTGCTGGTCAATTCGAACTGCAAAAGCAAGTTCATTAAGTTGCGTAAGGTCAGCGTCATGGGGTTCATTTCTTCTATAGCCAAAAGCAGCAGCTATCATTCCGATGACTGCACTCTTAGACGGGTAATAATCGGTATGGCGTGTTTCAAAATGAGAACTTGTCCCCCAGGATTGTAGAGGCCCCGCAAATTTTAGCAATAAGCTTTTCATAAGAATCCTCATTAAATAATGTGCAAATGTATTGCTATAGAATTTCAGTTATTTTGGTTGCCAGATCATCTAGTAAAGCTTGCATGGATGGTTTTTCTTCTCCTAATTCCTGCATATGTTCAGAGGATGCAAGGCTAACGTAAAAAGAAACAAGTGGTTTGTGGACAATTTTTTCAGTTTTTGCCATCTCTTGCGCAAGCTTAGCAGTAGATTGGCTTGCATATCCGTCTGTTGATTTTACAGGTTCTTCAAATGCGCTTACAAGATTTACAGGACGATCATCGCGTAACGTTATCAGAAGTAGATGTGGCAACGTTTGATTTGCAAATGTATTAGCTTTTCCTGTAGGCATAGACTCTACGAACCCTTTAACAAAAAGCTTTACAGAAGCTGCAAGGGCCTCCTTGTCATTATCTAGCTGTGACAAAAACTCATGCAAAGCAATACTTGCATAGCGGTATAGTTCAGATGAATTGTACTCTACTGTACCAAGCATACCTGCACCTGCGTTGTCCTTAGGCGACAAGTCGTCAATTGCTGTAAAGTAGTCAAATTCATGCTGTATAGCGTGTGTGGAAATTGCATGAGCTACCTGTGCAGAGGCGTCTTCATTAAGTGATGGATCATCAGCTAACATGCGTCCAAAAAGTGCTATATCTATAGGAAGATTCTTATGCAGTATCACCTGCAATGATTTTTTATCGTCAACTCCGTCTATCGCAGCTTGGGCAAGAGCGTTCGCTTGTTTTTCTCCTATAAAGAAAAGAGCTTTGGCTTTTCCTTTTGTTGTTTTAACGCCCGCGTTATTAAGCACTTTTTCTCCGAACTTCAATGCGTCATCGTATGAAATCGATGAATCGAGTGCGGCAATCTTCTTTGCTATATAGTCAACAAGATAGAGCGTACGAACTCCTACATTTTCTTCGGCACTGTGTTCTTTAAAATATGTGCGCATTGCCCTCTTCCAGCACTGAGAACTCACGCGTGCACGTGTAGAACCGCCATATTGTGCCGTCTTTGGACTACCAGTATCGTCACGATTAATATTGCATGGGGGAAGCGTTTGTAGTGCGTGGATATCTATAAATAGACGATTGTTCATAATGATTTCCTTTCTTTGTTACTTACGTAAAAGTAGTGTTTATAAGTGATGATTAATTAAATCGATAGTATTCCTGTGCCCATGAAAGACGTATCTTCTCTGGAATAAAGTTAAACAAATACAAATCACGTGCCAAACGTGGATAGTTAATATGTTGGTGGTTATCCTTTGTTTTGCTTTTAAGGATCCCAGTCAATTGCCTTAGGTTATAGTAAAAATGATCAATATTATCTGAAGTAATTAAATTAGAAAAACGCCTATCCATTGCGTTGCGTTGCTTTTCATCTGAACGCAATATTCTCAAGCAAGAACCCATATTATATGAAAAAGATTGTGCCAAAGCGTTTTCGTCGGTGACAGTGTTGTCAGTGCTTATATTTTCTGTTGATATGTTTCCCTGTTCATAAAGAGCGTATATTTGCAGAGTATAAATCACAGCCTGCATTTTTAGATTTTTCCCCTCATACTCGCTTAAAAAGTCATCGGGGACATTCGTTAGTATTAACGGCCAAATATCTACCGACTGGCTAAGTGGCTTTCCAATAGAATGTCGCAATTTTGCAAGAATTGCCCGGCGTGATGCTGCATCGACATTGCTAAGATACTGCCTAACAATCTTTTGTACGGCATTTGACACTTCAGAATAGCCTGTGGTTGCCTCGTTCATAAGCGCTCCTTTCTGCATAGCACATTACTGTTCTGACAGTTTGTTAAGTCGATATATAAAAGCGTTATAAGCTGTAATAATATTTTTTGTTGTAACGGCTCCACTTGCTTTTGCTGTTATGGTAATACCATTTAAATCTCTTGTATTGGCATTAGCAACCATTTGACTTGCTTCTTTTTCTAGTAATCGCGTAACGGTTGCTCTCCACCTATCGCAGCATTCGTTTTTTGAATCGCTTGGGTTAATCCCTGCGAGCCAATCTCTAAATGGGCGATCGAGCAAAAAGTAAACATGGCTGATTGTTCTATTAATAAATGTAGCGGCATTATCATCACTCCGATTTTGGATGTCGCACATGTCTTTAAGGAAGCCCCTATACGTTGAGCTAACAGCGGTTTTCGTATGGTTTACCTCATTATTTATACGATAAACCCATCCATTATTATCTACGTCTGTTATCAATTCTTCGTGTACATATAAATTATCATATATCTCGTCAGTAGGAACCCACGATGTTGCATTACCGTCATCCTTTACACTAATGGCCTCTAGTACAATACGTAAATTTTCTATATATGGACTAATGCAGTCTAGCCAACTTATTACCTCTGGTCTGTGATATTTTTCTTTATCATCAAGAGAATATGCCAAGGTAAGCAAGCTATAGGAACGCCACATTGCTTCTTCAGTGCGGTGCTTTCTGGGAGTAAATGTATCTTTATTATCTCCAGTTTTATTATAATGCCAAAAGGTCATTGGCTCTATAAATGCATTTTTGTGATTGAGGTCGGGAAGCTTAACCATAAAAGGAGTAAACAGTTCGTTTTCATCCTCTCTTGAAGGGATATATACTGCACGACTCCATCGCGTATATAGCTGCGCTATATTATCAACGCGAGCACTTGAAAATGCATGCTGTATGTTTTCGGCACCTGAATATTCCCAACATGGTTTTTGATCACTTGCTGCTAACTGGAATGGATTTGCGGCTACCCAGTTTAGCATAAGTGTTTCAAACAGATTGGATCCCGCAAGTGTAATACCACCCAAGTCAAAAAGCCAACCCTTAGAGGCTTTATATTTTTGTGTACCAAAAATAGTTTTGTCAGAAAGCCCCACATAGCCTTGCAGTGTAACAAGCCATCGCGCAAGCTCAGCGCAGGTTAAGCGATTTTTATCTTCCTTGTTCCCATTTTTTGGAGAAAACAGCGCAATCTTATTATCACTTTCTGAGATTAAACGATTAATGTTTTTTCCTGAAATTGCGCTAGGTTTCTTTCCGCCGAGTTTATCGCTACTAATATCTTCAGCCAGCACCTGCATAAATGGGTATTCGTCATCAAAAAGATAAAACCTGTTATGCCAACTATCCAGATAATCACATACGATATTTGGAAAATGGCGCTCTTGCCACACTGTTCTCCATATTTCGATGCTCTCTTCATCAAAATCTTCTGCTTCATCTTCATCTGGATCAAACGCGCGAGCGCAGCCCTTAGTATCGTAGCGAGAAAATACTGTGTGGAGTACTGCAAGTAGTAATCGCAAAATGGAAAAATCTTGCGCTTTCATATCGCCTGCAAGTGCTTTATATTCATGCGCAGATTGCAAGACATCTATCATTGAGACCAATTTTGTATGACCCGAATCGTCTACAATTACCGAAATCCACGGCTCTTCTAAAAGATTGAACTCATGCATCGTGAGGCTCCTTTTGGCTGAGAATACCTAGTTCTTGATTATATTTTAAAGTATAGCCACAAAAAACGCAGGAATCGTTTTCATCAAAAATAAGAGCTAACGAGTCGTACAACCATGGCTGATTCTTCCATTCGGCCAGGTGAGTTTGCCGATAGGATTCTAGCTCTAGAATGCAATGTTCTGTAGCCTTTGCTGTTCTCGTAAACAGAGCTGGTAGGCTAATGGTTTCACGAGCTATCTTCATGGCAATGTAAGGCATGTCGATTTGATCTTTAATATCATTACCATCAGAAAATGTACCGTAGCCAGAACCAATCTTTTTCAGGGCTATTATTTCAATCGATTCTCTAGAATTACGAACTTGTGCAATTCCTGCTTCCTCTGAGTTTTCGGCAACGCTATTAGACAGTAATCCCATAATGGATTTTTTACCAATTCCTAAACGGGGTTTATCAATGCGATAATTACAAGCTTTAAGCTTATTAGCATTGCTTTCGTTCATATACTGGTCTTTTGCTTGTGCATATACATCTTTGAGATCATCTGTCAGTGAAATATCCGAAGACCCATATACTTCTTGCACCAGATGACAAATATCTTCTGGTATGTGTATCACTTGAGGTAAGAAATACTGTGTCCTCATGAGGAGATAAGCGCCATACACTGCGATTGCACCCTTATCAAACCTAAACTCCTCTGATGTGGCAAGTATATACAGGTGTGGGGTTGTTACACGTGCAGGTCTTGCTATCACATGTCTATGTAGCCTACCTGCCCGTTGTAAAATTAAGTCCATTGGTGCTAAATCTGTAACTAACACATCAAAATCAATATCTAGTGATTGTTCTAGAACCTGGGTTCCTATAATAATAGCTTTATATGGCCGAGTTGCGCCTTTTCCGATTGCCTCGCTAATCCTTTTTTCTTTTCTTATGCGGTCGGTGGCAATGAACTGAGAGTGAATAAGCGTAAGCTCATCATGGCCAAACTCTTCAAGGCATGCGTTATAGATTTCTTGAGCTCGCCGCACTGTATTAACAATGATTCCCGCAACTCCACCACCTTGTAATAGCTCTTTCAATGTAGATAGTAAAACGCCATGTTTTTCAACGTCAATAAGTTTGTGCACTTCAATTTGTAAGGAATGCAGTCCGTTGCGCTCACATATGACTTTCTGTTTAATATACGCGCCATCGTTATAAGTAAGCAGCGGATATGTTTCAGAATGAGGATTGTATTCAGTTTTATCGCACTGAGTTTTCCACTTTAAACCAAGCCCTTTTACATAAGCTCGTAGTAGGGCATCTCTTCGATCAGAAGGTAATGTTGCAGAAAGCAAGAGCACTGGAACGCCATACGCTGCCATCCACATGATTGCTTCTTCAAGATACTGATTCATGTATGTATCGTATGCATGGACTTCATCAATAACTACTACTTTTTTGCTAAGCCCCAAGTGCCTGAGCATGAGGTGTTTCTGCTTAAGTCCAGCTAATAAAAACTGATCAACAGTTCCTACTACAAAGTCATCTAGCAAGGCTGTCTTTCTTCCAGAAAACCAGTCATTAAGAATTACTGCAGAATTCACATCGCCATTATTCATACTTTTGCACGCTTTAGCAATGTGGGCAAAGTCTTCATTAAGTGCTGCTTTTCCATGCACTAATCTAAGTCCAAGTGATCCATTGAAATCGCCAATAATACCTTTAAGCCATTGGTGTACGCGCGAAAACATGCCATTTGAAGTCGCTTGAGTGGGCAGCCCAAAAAATAATCCGCTTTTTCCTGTTTGCCGAGCTAATTGTTCAGCAGCAATGAGCGCCGCTTCTGTTTTCCCAGATCCCATTGGTGCTTCAAGGATAACTATTCCAGGATTGTTACAGGTACGAATGGACTCATATATTGTTTGCTGAATACCATTAGGTGTAAACCCAAAACGCTTATTATATTGCTGGTTTGCATTGGCAGTGCATAATGATGGTTCCCACAAGTCTTTTGTTCCATGTTCAATCCATGCACTCCAGCCTCTTTCGAGGCGCTCTTTCTGATTAGTGATACCGCTTTCTTCAATTGATATAAGAGGGAAAAAGTCCTCATTGCTTGCAATCCAATCTGCCATAATAACAAGGCCACAGAGAATCATTTGAGCTGGCTCACTTATTTCTGGAAGATCCGCAACACATTGAAAGTTATTTCTTTCAAGTGCCCATGCAAGAATCTGTTCTTGTGTACTTTTCCATAACTGCGCAACCTCACTTATACCTTCTGTTTGATAAAAGTGGTCGGGATAGGCAGCAAGATCATCTAAGTATACTCGATAACTATCCAAAGGTTTCCCATGGTGTGCGCCTACAATAGCACATATTCCGTGAGGCACTCCGCATTTTTCAAGTATTGCTTGCCCTGTAATGGTGTGATGGCTTGTGCTCCAATCCTTGGTAGAGGTTATAAACTTGTCAGCTCCTTTAAAACCAGCAGCTATTAGCTTATTTCTGAGCTGTATATCTAACTCTTTGGAGTTGGTGAAAGCTTCTTTAAACTGAAAAACTGGTGTAGCCTTGCCAATATCATGAACAGACGCAACAAATTGAACCAAATTTTTTGCACATGCGGGATTCGATAACGAAGAGGTAAGCATAAATCGTTGACTCGAACTGAGCCAATGTTCCCAAAGCAAGCCAATTACATTGGCGGTGTCTACTAAATGTTGTGTTAGTGGAAGCCAGAGCATAGCACCATTATATTCTGCTTTTTTACCCCAAAGAGCTGCATTAATCTTGGTCATAACGGTCCTTCCAAAGCCGCTAAGTAATATAAGATGTTACGCTCTCTAGTATACATGGGGGGTTGGACAAAAATGTGTATGTTGGATTTGAAAGTAAGACGAGAATGAATTTGATGGAGTTATCAAGAAGATCACAATGTATATTTACCGTTTTGAAAAAAAATTCATATTATTCACTCAATATATAATCTTAAATTACTAAATGTTCAATTCAAAAGTTAGTAGAACACTAAGTCGAACACTAGATGTGCTTCCAAAACTTAGGTGAACATGTACTAATAACTCTTGGAACCATTTTTTTGGTCAAGTCCTAAAAGGTGTGTAGGGTCGTTCACGAAACCCGTTTCTACTACCTTTACGTTCAACTGTTCTTTCATATGGCTCTGCATGGAGCTGAGCTGTAGATTCAGCTTTCAAAATGCTCTTAAGACATGATTGGAGCAGCTCTCTATAAGCCCTTTAGTCTTATCTTTTGAAAATAAGTGTAGTATTTCTTTCTCACTAAAGGTAATACTGATTTGAGCCATTTGTCACTCCTACTTTTTAATTTTTTTGACCAATAAATTATAGCTAAGGGAAGGGCACTTGGCTCTTTTTTTGCTCCGCAATTTTACACCATTAGATGGACGCTACCCCGTTCATGGATGTTGTACAACCGCTCTATTAAAGATTTTTGCGGTTTACTGCAGAAATCTTTACCAGATACTCGCGTCAAATTCTGAAAAGCTCATACGCGGACGCACCTCTCATCGCTATTCTGAATGAACTCATGCGCGTTATGATTACACGTGCACTTATCTGAATGAGCTTATTCAAAGACGATTCTGACGAGCAAACAGATATGTCTAGCAAATGAGGGAAGTTTTCAATCTGCGCGCATGCTTATCCACTCCTCAAAATTTTTTCGTCATTAAACCACCATATCAACCGCGTTTGACTTGCAGAAAATACACTATGTGCTAAAGTAGATAAGCACTTGTGAATTAAAGGCGCGATATGCGCTCCTGCAATGGAGGTCAATTATGTCTAAAGTCTGCGATATTTGCGGTAAGCACGCAGTTGCTGGTCGCTCAATTAGCCACTCACACCGCACTGTTAACCGTAAATTTAAACCCAATATTCAACGCGTTACCGTTTTTGAAGACGGTAAAACTCCTAAGAAAAACGTTTGCACTCGTTGCCTTAAGAGCGGTAAAGTTGCTCGCTCTGCCGAGCAAGCATAACAACTTCCTGCAGGTAGTTAAACGCGCTGCGCCTTGTGCGCACTACATAAACACAAAAGGAGCTTTACGCTCCTTTTTTTGTAGAGTTATAGAGTTGTGAAATTGTGAGCTCTTTTTTTGTCTGCCTTGTTAGGTGCTTGTAAGACGCACGCACTTTTTTATAAGCTCTTTTTTGGTAAGGTTGTAAGACTGCACACGCGTTTTTGTACGTTCTTTTTTTACACGCTCATTTTACAAGCATTACCCTACTAACCATGCATGATAAAAACGGCAGCTTTCCCCGAATGACACACAATTGTTGCACCAGAATCTTCTACCACATTAGAAATACCCTCGTCGCTAAATTGCGCCAAATCGTAATGAGATAAATTCCACTTAAATCCTGTTTCTGAAATGCACGTCCACGGAGTAAGCGCAATTACCGACACCGTTTTTTTGATATCCGTCTGCGCAAAATGTATATGCGAACGTCCACGCAACGATATAATCTGCAGTGTATAGCTGTCTTCAACAATTGTTGGACAATACGAAGCTGCACGTGCTAAGACACCAACAACGCCCAGTGCATGATCAGCTCGTCCACCAGAAGCACAAGTAATCGTAACATGAAGAAGCTTGCGACGCCTGCGCGCCTCGTGCACCGCACAATCGAGCGCAAGTTGTAAATCGGTTGCATACTTTTCGCGCGGAAATGTAATCTTTTTTTCGACACAAGACGTTACCCACTCATACGCATCCCTATCAACCGAGTCTGTATCACCACAAAATACCTGTGGAACAATGCCTGCTTCATACAGAACATTTGCTCCCCCGTCTGCTGCGATGAGATAATCGTTAGCACGCGCAAGTTTTTGCACCAGCTTAAGAGAAGAAGGTGCAGGAGAACCCGCAACAATCAGCACGCTCAACACATCATCAGCGCTTGTATCGCTTAAATCCCCCTGTTGATGTGCGTCACATGAATCTGGCAAGGGTTCAAAGTCATCAAGCAACTCATACGATAGCTCTTCATACGAATGAATAAACACATCACTAAACTTTTTGCAGGTCTCAATGTCGCGCTGCATATGAGTATCAAAGATACAAACGGTATTAAGCTTTGCCGCTTTAGCTTCGCGAACACCAAACGGTGTATCCTCAAATACCCACGTGGATGAAGCGTCCGTTCCAAGATACGTATGCGCAGCTTCCCAAATATCGGGATACTCTTTGCTTCTAATAGAGCCACCCGTTGAAAACGTACGCTCAAAGAAATCAAAAATGCCTGCACGCTTAAGCGCAAACTCTAAATGCTTCTTTGGCGTAGAAGAAGCTACTACCATACGAACTCCGTGCGCACGAAGGCTTTGCAAAAACTCACAAACACCAGGTAAGGGTACCGACGAACGTTCATACCCATTGCGAATTATTTCGTTAAAACGCTGCATAACCGCATCGCCAGACGCGTCTACATGGCAGTGCGTGTGAATATAATCACACGTTTGCACAATCGTGAGCGGCTCAATTGCATCGAAAAGCGACTTGGTAAGTTCAAGACCGTACGAATTTAGAAGCTGAGCTGTTGTGTTGCGCCACATATCCATCGTATCAAGCAACGTACCATCACAATCAAAAATTGCAGCTTGAATTGCCATACCATTTCTCCTTTTACGATTAAGAAATTCTTGTAAGACATGCAACAAAATGAGAGTCGCATGAATGTGCCATTGGTGCAAATACGTACATGCCGCAACGCGAAGATGTGCACGTAGTGGCAGATGCCGCCTGCGAAGTTGCGGACGCGGCGCCAGGCGCTATCTGCGAAGATGAGTGCACATCGGCAGTTGTTTTGCGATCGGCAGTTGCTTTGTGATTGGTATCTACAACATTCGCGCTAAAAGAATTATACGCTTGCGTAACAACTTCGCGCATAGACGCATGAAGCTCTTGAGTCCACGCGCGCGGAAAGTTCGTACATACAAAGCCTTTTCCAGCGTCTGAAGCCAAAAAGGCGGATACAACATCCTCATTTTCGCACGAAAAAATCGAGCACGTTGCATATATCAAAAAGCCGCCCACGTTAACCAAACGACTAGCCGCACGAAGGAGCTCGCTTTGAGTATACACAAGGCTGTGAGAACGAGCTACATCAAGAGCCACCTCACTCATAATTGTTGGCGCTTCTACGTGCCTTCTCATGGTTCCCGAACCACTGCACGGAGCATCAATAAACACCGTATCAAAGCGTTCGTGCTCATCAAAATAGGTATCAAGTTTTGTTGCGTCATGAGCTACAAAACGAATAGAATCATTAATGTGAGCGCGGCTGAGACGTTTCCGCGCGCAAGCGAGCTTTTGAGGTGATTTGTCGCACACAACTCGTTCAGAGATAGCAGGACAGGAAAGCCTTTTATTCATATAAGAAATAAGAAGCGACTTAGTACCCTTCCCACATCCTATTTCAAGAAGCTTCTTGGGACGTGTATGTACAACACAAGCGGCAATACATTGCGCAGCAAAATCGGAAATTGTTAAACGTTGACCCTCAATATCGTTATAGAGAGCAGCAGGCGATATTCCATGTAATTTATAGCTACCCCATGCATTTTGGACTGGAACAAGTTCACCAGGTATCTGAGGCGGATTATAAGGATTTTTGCATACATAAAACGGAACATGTGCTTGTGCGGCCAGTGCCATATGTGCACATATAAACAGCCCACGATCACGATAAACGCGATTTACAATCCATGTGGGTAATCCCGAAACTAAACACGCCTCACAAAGAAAATCAGATTCACAAGTAAAACCATAGGATTGCAACAAATGATGTTGAGATTCAGCCGAGATCGGCGCTGCGTTTATTATGCACAAGATATCATCGTAGGAGTGGCAATCTTGTATAATCCGCACAAGATGTTGACGCGCGCGGGCAAAGTTTGCCTGGTCATACGCAGCTATTCTGTGCAAAACGGCATTTACAAAAGAAGCTCCACGCTTATCCACCAAGCGCACAAGCTCTACATATTGGCTTACAACTGCATAAGCAGGCGTTTGCCTATACACCAATTCATAGGTAGCCATACGCAAACATATAAGCACTTTATACGGCTGATGAGCAAGACGCTTTACATATTGCGCAAGCATCTTATCCACCATACTCTGCGAGCTTATAACACCACATACAACATGCTGGACAAAACTTTTTTCGTCTTGTAAAAGCGCACAAAACGCATCAAAATGCTTTAGAAAGTCCTGAGCATATGTGGTGTTTTTCCGCAGTGCACACAAAGCCTTAAATGCCACCGTGCGCGAAGAAGCAACCTTAACGCTTGTCATGAGACATGGCTCCATGTAGAAACGTTATGTAAGCCCAAAGACCAGTCGTGTGCCGACATAGCAGATTTTCCATCGGGTTTAACACGCAAAAGTTCTAAGGTGCCCGAAGCACAACCCAAAAATACGCGATGATTTTGAATAAGGACCGAACCTGCTGGTATGTGTTGTAAGCGCACAGCGTTCTTGGAGTCTGCACTCTCGGAGGCTGCGTTTTCGGACACCGCATTTGCGGAGGCTGCGTTGCTAGACGCCGCATTTTCGGATGCAACTTCATCACCTACAAAGCGCCCGACAAGCGCGCGAACACCCTTTTGACCCATCATAAAACGTGCAGGCGCAGCGTCGCCAGACGCTTGTATACGAACCACATTACTTTCTGCAGATAAGCCAGGATCCAACAATAACTCGTGTTTATCAATTTTTTGAGCATATGTTATGTCGGTTTGAGATTGCTTATGCCATACAAGCTTATGCTCCTCTAAATCACTAAGCGCACACAAAAGCTCACGCGCACCCAAAGCACTAAGTTTATCGGTAAGCTCGTCTAGGGATTGAGCGCCAATCTTAAGCGATGCTTGCCTGCAAAAATCTCCTGCATCAAGTTCGTGAACCACGTTCATAATAGACACGCCTGTAACTTCATCGCGCGAAAGAATAGCCCGTTGAATAGGAGCAGCGCCACGCCAACGCGGAAGAAGTGACGCGTGAATATTAAGCGTTGTATATCGAGGCAAAGCTAAAACACTATCGGGAATAATGCAACCATAGGCAGCAACAACAATAACATCAGGCTCACATGCTTTAACTGCTGAAATGAGCTCATCATCAAAACGAGTTGCCTCACGCACGGGAAGCGAAAGCGCGTTCGCACACTGTTTAACTGGTGACGGTATGAGCTTTTTTCCTCGACCACGCACCGCGTCGGGGCGTGTAATAACAAGCGAAATCTTGTGATGCTTATGCAATTCTTGAAGCGGTTTAACCGAAAAATCGGGTGTACCCATATAAACTATATTCATAAAGCTCTCAAACCTTACATTTCAACTTAAAATTAAAACTCAAACCTTAAATTTCAACTTCACCAGGACGCGCGCCTGTCTCTAAAGCATGCTTATATTCTTCGAGTTTTTCCATTTTTTTGTGAAGCGGCAAATGATCGGGAATCGTAACGCCTTGCAGGTGGTCACACTCATGTTGTAGACATGCAGCCAACAAATTACCACGAGCTTCATAGCGAATAAGATCGCCGTCCAAATTTAATGCTTCACAAATAACGTGCGATGGTCGCTTTACGGGCACCAAAATACCTGGATACGAAAGACAACCCTCAGACATGCTACGATCTGCTTCATCGGCAACAACAATTTTTGGGTTAACAAGCACATATGGTTTTTTGCGAGAGCCTTCGCCCCATTCGCAATCAATAACCACCAAGCGTATGTTTTTGCCAATTTGAGGCGCGGCAAGTCCACATCCATCAGTTGCATACATCACTTCAAACATATGATGAGCTAGATCTTTAATTTCCTGCGTTATTTCTTTAACGGGCTCACACACTGTTTGCAAAATAACAGACGGCGCGCAAACCATTTCTTTATACGCAACACTTTTTTTCATAACACTCCTCATCCTATACGTTTAGAAAGTAACCTTGTACATGCCATATTATTCATGCATATTATTCTACCGTTACATAATATCGTAAGCATCCACATCAATAGAGATGCGAAGCCCAGGGGGCGTTTTTACACGGCTTATACACGATGAAATGGTTGTACCAAGTGGAGCACCAAGTGGCGCTTTAACTACAATATGACGGCGATACCTGTCGTTAACCTTGTATTTCATGCAATTAGACGGACCAAGCATACGCCACATACCTTCTTGATGTGCAAGCGTTGTTTGCAACTCAATTGCTAAACGCGCCGAAAAATCAACAACGTCTTTTGCATTCAAACTCCACATAAGCACATTAGCAATGCGAGAAAACGGAGGATAATATGCCGATTGACGCTCCTGCAATTCTTGCGTTACAAAACGCGTGCGATTATGAGTTTGCACGGCTTCCATTACCGGATGCCCAGCCCAATATGTTTGAATAACAACCTTACCACCGCACGTACCTCTGCCCGATCTTCCAGCAACTTGCTCTAATAAGAAGTAGCTTTTTTCTGCCGCTCTAAAATCGGGCATTTTAAGGGTGGTATCTGCATTCAACACACCAACAAGCACCACATCGGGAAAATCGAGACCTTTGGCAATCATCTGCGTACCAACTAAAATGGCACAAGAAGCACTATCAAAGGTTTCTAAAAGTTTTTCATGTGCGCCTTTAGCACGCGTTGAGTCGGCATCCATGCGAACAACCACGGTTTTATCGCCAAACATACGAATAAGCTCGTCTTCTACACGCTGCGTACCTGCTCCAAATCCTGCCATGTATTTACTTCCACAATGAGGACAAGCGGTAAGCGGATTTGGATATACAAAAACCGACCAGTGACGATCACATTCGTGACATTTGAGCTCATGCGTTTTTTCGTGATAGGTAAGCGTAATTGAACAATGCGGACACTCAGGCACCGCACCGCACTCGCGGCACATCAAAAAATTAGCAAATCCGCGTCTGTTAATAAGAATCATAGCTTTTTTACCAGCATCAACCACATGCCACAACTCTTCTGTGAGTGCACGAGAAAACATGGATTTGTTGCCAAGCGCAAACTCTTTGGTCATATCCACAATCTGAATACGAGGCAAGTGTGCGCCAGCCGGACGCTCGTCCATAACAACATGCGTCCACGTACGCGCTTGGTGCGTGCGCTTTGAACAGTGCATTATACTATCAAGCGAAGGAGTTGCAGATCCAAGCACCAATGCGCTATGCGACAGCTGCGCCAGTTTTTCGGCAACGGCGCGTGCATGATAGCGTGGAGCAAGTTCTTGCTTGTAACTACTATCGTGTTCCTCGTCGATCACAATAAGGCCAATATCAGCAAGCGGTGCAAAAAGAGCAGAGCGAGCACCAACCAAAACACGCGCGCTTCCTGTACGAACCATATCCCACTGATCATAGCGCTCGCCTACCGAAAGCTTTGAATGAAGCACTGCAACGCGATTACCAAAGCGGCTACGAAACCTACCAACTGTTTGTGCTGTTAGAGCAATTTCGGGCACAAGTACCAGCGCAGTTTTCCCTTGTGCTATCACATCTTCGATTGCTTCTAAATAGACTTCGGTTTTGCCTGATCCTGTAATGCCGTCTACAAGAATTACATCTCCTGCTTGAGCCTCACAAGCACGCCTAATAGCAGATAGCGCATTAATTTGACCGCGGGTCAGCTGAGACGGCTTTAAAGCTTTTGCACTTGAAAGCGCAGATGGTGCAAGCTGGCGTTCTATGCGTTGTTTATAGATTTCTACCACATGCTTTTTTTCGAGCGCACGGGCAACCGAAAGTGTTCCTGGAAGCAAAACCTTTAACTCTGCCACACGAACAGGACCTGATGAAAGCGCTGTTAATAACCTACGCTGTGCACATGCACGAGCGGCTGGTTTGAAATCTTTACCCGCTTTCGTAAGCTTGATCCAACGTTCATCAACACAACCTCGTTTCTCGCACACAAGCTGCCACGGAGCGTCTTTTGAATCACGTTTAATTTTTACGAGTTGTCCCGGTGGCAAAAAAGGACGAAACGCTTCTGACAAAGGACATGCATACTCACGCGAAATCCATGTAGCCAGCCGTGCATGAAGGCGATCAAAAGCAGGTGGTGCCAGCACACGCAAAACAGGCTTAAGCTCTCTTGAGGTTTCTGGTGCCGTTTGCACTTTAACGTTAGTTACATAGCCAATAGCTGTTCGATGTGCAAAATCAACTAAAATTGTTGTTCCAACGGTGCACGTTTTAACAAGCTCGGATGTGATTATGTAATCAAACGACTTGGTAAGCGCACGGGAAGGAATATCAAGTACAACAGATGCAATAGTTATTTCTTGAGTTGTATCTGGCATAGTCCTCCCTTCTTATTGTTGCAACTGCGCAAAGAGCACGCACACAGCTGCGACGCACGTTGAATACAAAACCCTCTACTAGTATAAAATACGTACATATGTTTGCATAGTACAAATTTATAATCTTCTTAAAAGTTAAGCACATACGCCCAAATTACTTGAAGCTACTCATAATGTGTATAGTCAGCTCTACCTTGTAAGCTTATACGTATTGCGTATAGATTGGCGCGCCAATTCCTTACAAAAGCTGAGTATATGCTTAAAGCATGGATGTTTCATGTGCACGCTCCATTGCGCAACTTTTTAAGTAACGAATCGCGTAAATCGGGTACACAATGAGTAAACAGATGTTAGCTATAACATCAAAATACCTCAGAAAGGAATGTTATTATGGCACAAGATCCTAAAAGCGCATTGCTTGAGAAAATGAATATTTACCTCGCAAACCAACAAGTTAATTACTTTAAAACGCTCAGCATGCATTGGTATATTAAAGGCAAAAGCTTCTTTGTTCTTCACAAAAAACTTGAGGACATGTATCTTCAGTCAGAAGAAATTGTTGATGGTGTTGCCGAGCGCATTATTGCTTTGGGCGGAAACCCCAACGCTAATATGGAAGGCGCTTTAAAGCTTGCTACCATTAAAGAGCGCGAAAACGCCCCTATTAAAGACGACGATGTTATTCGCGAACTTGTTGAAAGCATTACCTGGTGGATTGGTCAAGCTCAAGAGATTGTAGACCTGGCAGAGCAAGCTGGCGACGGAGCAACCCAAGATCAGTTTAATGAGTATATTGCCGATTACCAAAAGCAACTTTGGATGATTTCTTCTTACCTTGCTTAAAACAAGTGCTCTAACGGGCACAAACTATAAACATACATTACATAAAAACGGAGTGTCTTTTAGATACTCCGTTTTTCTTACGTGCAGCTAGTCCTTATGATTGCCAAGCTCGTTGTTGGCAGTATCTGCAAGCACATGTAAGAGTTTAATAACCTGTTTGGTTTGTTCTTCTCCCAACGTAGCTATAAGATTTCCAACAATATGCATAACTTGCGCGTGTTGGCGATTATACACATCCATCTCAGCTTCATTAAGCCGAATAAAAACACGACGTTTATCGCTGGTACAACGTTTGCGAACGATAAGTTTTTTGTGCTCCATAGCTGCAAGCGTATGATTCATCTGAGATTTTTGCATATTCATAATCTTGCAAAGCTCGGTAGCAGTGATATCTTCATCAACGTGATGCAGCAAAATACGACATACAACAGCCTCGTTATAAGGAAGAACCGAAACCAATCGGTCATTATTGATGATTGTGGTGAGTGAAATCCACGCATCAAGAAGTGATTCGCGCTCATCTTGATCTGCCATTACAAACTCCCATTCAAACATACAACTTACTACGTGCACCACGCGCACGCACACCGTGCTCTAAACGGGCATCAAACATGCGCCAAGCATGCACTAAACATGCTGCAAATGTGCCTTTATCTCGTCCACTTTATTTGTTTGCTCCCAGGTAAAATCGGGATCATTGCGACCAAAATGCCCATATCGTGCAGTTTTTTCAAAAATCGGACGACGAAGATCAAGCGCACTAATAATAGCAGCAGGCGTTAAATCAAATACGCGCGGCACCATATCGCTTAACACGGTATCGGGAACCTGGCCAGTTCCAAACGTATCAACCATAATCGAAAGCGGATGCGATACGCCAATAGCATAGGCAAGCTGAACTTCGCAACGCTTAGCAGCATGAGCAGCAACAATATTTTTAGCTACCCAACGTGCGGCATAGGCGGCAGACCTATCAACTTTGGTGCAATCTTTACCCGAAAATGCACCGCCGCCATGACGACCCATACCACCATAGGTATCAACCACAATTTTTCTTCCCGTTAAACCTGTGTCGCCCATAGGGCCTCCAACTACAAAACGCCCTGTTGGATTCACGTAAATATCGGCATTCTTATAACTGATATTCAACGGCTCTATTACGGGCGCAATAACATGCTTAATGATGTCGGCTTTAATCATATCCATAGAAGTAATTTCGGGCGCATGCTGCGTTGATACAACAATGGCACTCACACAAACGGGAACATCATGTTCGTAGCGAATACTTACCTGAGTTTTTCCATCGGGACGAAGATAATCAAGGATGTGCTCTTTACGAACTTGAGCCAAGCGACGTGCCAATGATTGCGCTATAAAAGCAGGCATAGGCATATATGTTTGGGTTTCATCCGAAGCATAACCAAACATCATACCCTGATCTCCAGCTCCTAATTGAGTAGATTCATCTGAGTTACCATGTTGGGATTCAAACGAAACATCAACACCTTGAGCAATATCGGGGCTTTGTTCATGAATAAGATTGATAACGCCGCAGGTATCACAGTCAAAACCGTATTTTGCACGATCGTACCCTATTTTACGGACAGTTTCGCGCGCGATAGCTGGGATATCAACATAGGCCTGCGTGCGAATTTCTCCTGCAACAATAATGGTGCCTGTCGTAACAAACGTTTCACACGCGCAGCGAACATCTGCAAGGCGTGCAGGAATGCCGCTTGGTGAAATGTATCCAACTTTTTCGAGATTAGCTTCTTTTGCAAGAATAGCATCAAGTACTGCATCGGAGATTTGGTCACACATTTTATCGGGATGACCCTCGGTAACCGCCTCTGATGTAAATAGGAAATTTCTTCCAACCATATAAGCACCTGATCTTTCTGTTGTAGCGTAAACGGTAAACGCAAAGCAGCCTGACATTGTTACCCAGCCCAAGCCACAAACATATGAGATAAACCGTATTCTCTATGAGATAGCACCCATGAAACACCCAAGACAACAAGGGTAGATATGCCTGTACTAAATCTTAGCAACACCATATGACAAAAGGCTTACCAAAAATAGCGTATAAGGTTTACCGTTTTTGTATACCTTATAGTACACGTTTATGCATGTAACATGTATCAAGGAGTGCGCACTGGCAAAAATGACACATTTTATACGATATAATTCATTAAAATAAGCTTAAAGCATAAACCGTGTTATTTCGGCAAAATTAGCGAGAATTTGCATGCGCTCATGCGCGCACAGACCTCCTTCGCGCTATGATACATATAACTGCTTGATAAACATACATCGAGAGGTATCCAAGTATGAATTCACAAACTGCAAATACAGAAGTTCGTGTTCGTTTTGCACCATCTCCTACCGGTAAACTCCATGTAGGAGGTGCGCGTACTGCTATATATAACTGGGCTTTTGCGCGTGCGCATAAAGGAACATTTATTTTGCGCATTGATGATACAGATCCTACGCGCTCAACCGAAGAAAATACGCAGATTATTCTACGTGCTATGCGCTGGCTTGGTCTTGATTGGGATGAAGGCCCCGATGTAGGAGGAGCTTTTGGTCCGTATAAACAAACAGAGCGTTTGGATATGTACCGCCAAGCTGCACAAAAGCTGGTAGAAGAAGGCAAGGCGTATTACTGTTTTTGTAGTCAAGAAACCCTGGATGCTGCGCGTAAAACAGCGCAAGAACAGCATGCACGTTTTCAGGGTTACAATCGCGCTTGTAGAGGAATTAGCCTTGATGTTGCAAAAGAGCGTATTGCTCATGGTGAGCCCTATACCATTCGCGTAAAAGTGCCTCTTAACCGTGGCGATGTTGTTGTTCACGATCTCATTCATGGCGACGTAACCTTTAATGCGCGCGAGCTAGACGATTTTATTATCTTTCGCTCAGACGGAACTCCTACGTATAATTTTGCAACCGTTTGCGACGATGCGGCTATGAAGATTACGCACATCATTCGCGGCGACGACCACTTATCAAATACGCCACGTCAAGTTATTGTATACGAAGCATTGGGCGCGCAAGTTCCTGTTTTTGCCCATCTTTCTATGATCTTGGGCGTAGACGGTAAAAAACTTTCAAAGCGCCACGGTGCAACTTCGGTAGAAGAGTATCGCGATAGCGGCTATGACAGTGAGGCGTTTGTTAATTATCTGGCGCTGCTTGGATGGGCGCTTGACGGTGAAACAACCATTGTGCCTAAAGATGTGCTTATGCAAAAATTCTCGCTTGAACATATTTCAAAAAATCCTGCGACCTTTGATCCTAAAAAGCTTGACTGGATTAATGCTCAATATATGCAGCGTCTAAGCGACAACGATTTTGCGCGCAATGTTCTTATTCCCGAGCTCATAAAAGCAGGACTTGAAATGCCTCAAGAAACTGACGCACGCGCGGACGGCGACACAGGCGACGTGGCGGAAGGCGCAAACGAGACCATGGACATACATGAGAACGATATTAACGCATGTTTTGACAAGCGACCTTCGTGGTATTTGTTACTGGCATCAATTCTTAAACCACGTACAACGCTTGCACACGATGTTGCCGAGAAAGCTCGTTTTCTGTATCAAGGCAAAAACCTATGCATAGATGAGCTCTCACTTACCAAAAATATTTATAACAACGAAAGCGCAGACGCGGCGCTCAAAGCTGCTTATACGGCACTTGAAGAGGTAAACGACTGGACAAGTGAGCACATAGACGCTGCCATGGCTGAGCTTCCCGAAAAACTTGGCGCCACAAAGCGTAAGTTTTTTGCAGCCATTCGCGTTGCTGAATGTGGCAATCAGGTTTCCCCTCCTTTGGGCGAATCTATGGAGCTGCTTGGTCGCGAGCTTACCCTCTTTCGTTTGCAAAACGCGCTGGAATTGCTAGAAGCACATAATAGCTAATTTTCATACGGTTAAGCCGTAAGGGCAGCCTGTAACAGCGAAATCGCGTGGCAGCGCGGCATATCCCGCAACACCCATCAGTAACGTACACAGATTTTTGTAGATAAGTGAGTTTATTATGATGACAACATCTGCATTTGAGGTGCTCGGTCCTATCATGGTAGGCCCTTCGTCCTCGCATACAGCCGGTGCTTTGCGCATCGCCTTAGTAGCTCGATCATTAGGTCCGGCTCCCTTAGCACGCGTTGAATTTATTCTGTACAATTCATTTGCTCACACCTACAAAGGTCACGGAAGCGATAAAGCTCTGGTAGGCGGCATTTTGGGGTTTGCGCCCGACGACATTCGTGTGCGCGACTCCTTTACTGCGGCAAAAAAAGAAGGCCTACGGTTTGACTTTATTCCTTCCGATGAAGGCGCTGGTAAACACCCCAATACCGTAACGATAAAAATGTACGGTCTGGACAATCAAACTATGTCGGTAACCGGGGAATCTTTGGGCGGTGGACGAATTCGCATAAGTTCCATTGACGGCATTAGTGTTGAAATTACTGGCGATTATCCAACGTTGTTTGTAGCTCATCAAGACGTTGCAGGTGTACTTGCAGCTCTTACCGGAATTCTTTCTACCTATGAGATCAATATTGCCACCATGCGCACATTTAGGGCAAAACGTGGCGGTAAAGCCTACACCGTTTTTGAACTTGATAATCCGCTTCAAGGCGATCTCCTTACTCGTTTAAGAAACGTAGACCACGTACATCTTGTTAATACCGTAAACATCCCTGGTTCGGTGGCTATCTCGCACGAAGGAAAGCTGCAGCTTGGTTTTGAAACAGGTGCTCAACTATTAGAACTCTGTGATGACCACAACATGACCATAGGCGAAGTCATGAGAAACCGCGAGCTTACGCTTTGTGAACGCCTTCAAAATGTTGACGAAAAAATGCTCCACGTGCTAGAAGTTATGCGCGAGGAAACAACCGATCCGCTGCGTAACCCACGCCCCTCACTTGGTGGATTACTGGGTGGTCAAGCGCAAACAGTATGGAAGCATAAGAGCAGCTACGCGTCTGCACTTATGGGTGATACGCTCACTACGTGCGTGGCGTATGCAATGGCGGTGCTTGAACGCTCGGCAACCATGGGCGTAATTGTTGCCGCCCCCACCGCTGGATCGGCAGGAGTAGTTCCAGGTGCGGTTCTTGGCGTTGGCAAAGCCATTGGTGCCAACGACGCACAATTAAGCCGCGCGCTGTGGAATGCGTGCGCACTAGGTGCTATTCTGGCGCATAATGCTTCAGTTGCAGGAGCCGAAGGAGGGTGCCAAGCCGAAGTAGGCTCTGCCTCGGCAATGGCGGCATCCGCTATCTGTGAGCTATTAGGTGCACAACCTCGTGTGTGTTTAAGTGCTGCCTCAACTGCTATTGCTAATTTATTAGGATTAGTATGCGATCCCGTGCGCGGATTGGTTGAATATCCCTGTCAAGACCGCAATGCTATTGGCGTGGCAAATGCGATAAGTGCAGCTCAATTGGCTCTGTCAGGTGTTCTTGATCCCTTGCCATTTGATGAAGTTACTCAAGCGATGAAGTCGGTGGGCGAAGCTTTGCCAGCAACGCTTAGAGAAACGGCTCTGGGAGGTCTAGCGGCGGCGCCATCTGCACAAGCTGCAAGCTCTTGTTGTACAACGTGCAATCTCTGCGATTAACAGGCGTTGGGATGGGTTGTGCGCGATGTGCGGTGTGCTGTGCGCACTCGTGTTGTTCACGCGCGTGCTGTTTGGCGAGCGTGCTGTTTGGCGAGCGTACTGTTCGCGCTTGCGTTTCTCGCGCCCGTGTTGCTCGCATGCGTACTGTTCGCGCTCCTCTCGTAAAATTTGTGAAGAGAAAAATTTTTTAAAATTTATATTGCAAAATGAGGGTGTTTAACGTATATTTATTCCTTGCGCGTAGCAGTTAGTACAACATCTTTTTGGGACGTCGTCTAACGGTAGGACAAAGGTTTCTGGTACCTTCAGTGGGAGTTCGATTCTCTCCGTCCCAGCCATTTGTCTAACTCTTGTCTATGGCCCGTTCGTCTAGCGGTTTAGGACGCCGCCCTCTCAAGGCGGAGATCACCAGTTCGAATCTGGTACGGGCTACCAATGATTATTAAGCCGCCTTATGGGCGGTTTTTTTTCTAGCCTTTTTTCAATAACTCTCCTATAGCTGCCTTCTCTTTTTGCCTATTTTGTCCTATAGCCCTTCATAGCCCCTCTTTTTTGCGATCTTTGTGCTGGTCTAGCATTTCATTCATTACATCAGTAGCCACAACCTCTACAATATCAGACGCTGTTAAAAAAGCGGAGTACCTTTTGAGTACTCCGCACAGATTGATGATTATGTTAAATCAACCGTTTACGCTATTTATTGCTTGAGCAATGAGCGTAAACAAACTAGCTTAGACACCTGTTACTGAGCAGTGTTATCGCTATCCTGTTCAGTCGTATTGTCACCACGCTTTTTGCGACGACGAATACCAAAGAGCCCTAAGAAACCACCCAATCCAAGCATCAGAGAAGCAAACGGCGAAGCGTCGTTCACGCCTGTTTGTGGTAATGCAGACTTGCCTTGAGGCAACGGCTGGTGAGTGTTAGCGTCAGACGTCGTAGGTACAGGTGCCGAAGGTGTAGGCGGCGTTGGCGGCGTTGGCGGCACCACACGCTCAACCACAAGTTTATCGGCAGGGATAACAAGCGTGCTTCCGTCATCAAACTCAAGTGACGCATCTCCGTTATCAGAAATAGTCTGCTTAGCAGGCTTTACATCGGGATTAGCGTCATCAAGATTATGCTTAACCTTGTCCTTCTCCGACGGTGTCAGATGTGTTTTGTCGTCCACGACAACACGCTGAGCAGGAATCTTAAAGCGATCGGCCTTAGACGGCGTAACTACAACGTTAACAGATTCAGGAATTTTATCCTTTTCTATCTGGACAACGGCGATTATCTGATTTTGCTTGAGCTGTACAGTTGACGGAACCTCAATGGAGAAGTCACCGTGAGCGTCCACAACGCCAGTCTGTGTGGTTGCGCCATCAGGGAACGTAACCGTAATGGTTGCTCCTGCAACGCCTTTGCCGGTAATCTGCTTTGTTTGAGTGTGAACAGGATTCACCGTTGGGGCCGCGGACGCAAGCAAAGCAGGATTTTCTTCTGCAATGGCGGGATCGGACATGGCGTAATACACAGCTGTATATGTTGCGTTCTTCTCTCCTGCCACGTCTGGCAAGGTGGGAGTCCAGCCATCTTTTGTATCGCGGTGCTTTAAGCCTTCGTTTGGTTTAACCATTGGAGCAACAGGCATCGCATTGCTAATTTTTACATCATATATTACCTGGGCGTACGTTTGGTTATTGTGGATGAGCACACCGCCCTCGCCTGCCTCGAAGGTTACGCGAACGAAGCCTTGAGGTGTAGGTGTTTGAGGGTTGTTTGTGACGTCAATGATGTTGGCGAGCACTACTGCCGTATAGCTTGCAGCTTCGTTTACCTCTGCATCTGTTGCAGGAAGCGCTGGTGTCCAGCTCTTCATAAAGGTATAGCCTTGGTTTGCAACTACCGTAGGTACGGTGATATCGGAGAACTTAGCGCCCTTCAAAACATCAAATGACTTGGTAGTTTCATTACCGATCTTTGCATGGGCGCCAGCGTTGAAGGTTACACGTACATAGCCTTCAGGTGTGTCTTTACCTGGTACTACCTCAAGTACGTTTTGTTTTACTACTGCGGTATAGGTTGCAGCTTCGTTTACTTGAGTATCTCCTTGAGGAAGATCTGGGTTCCAACCCATAAACTTATAGCCCTCATCAGCGGTGACAGAAGGTACTTGAATCTCACTAAACTCAGTGTCTTTCAAGACATCAAATGCTTTGATATGAGTTTGAGCATCTGCTCCTTGGATCGTTGCGTTGGCTCCCGCTTTAAAGCTAATACGTACATAGCCATCTGGTGCGCTCTCGCCTTGAGCATCGATCACTTTCTTCTTGGTAACAGTCTCATAGGTAGACGCAGTCTCTACCTTGCTCGAACCTTGAGGAAGATCTGGGTTCCAACCCATAAACTTATAGCCCTCATCAGCGGTGACAGAAGGTACTTGAATCTCACT